>NZ_JAUBRM010000149.1:0-9482 GCF_036701905.1 Microcoleus sp. MON2_D5 | reverse complement strand
CATAATTATTTAGCTCCAATCGTTCTCATTCAACGGTTTGGTAGAAGTCGTCAGTAGTTCAGTGTTTCCAGCACTAAGCTATGTCGCATCAATCTTCCTTGTCTCTACATTGCAAGTTTACCTGGAAGTGTCAAGGGTAGGAACGAATCGATTCTGAATCGAACCGAATCGATTCTGAATCGAACCGAATCGATTCATACTAGCTATTTTGAAACTGGTTCAAAAACGTTCCGCGCTGTTCCGAGTTCTTCACTTCGCTTGAAGCGCATCCTTGGGAAGTAGGGAAGTAATCTTGGAAGTATTGTTATTGCGTACTTCCAACACTTCCAGCAACACTTCCAGCACTTCCTCTTTGGTTGTAGTAACGGAAGTAGCTTCCGCTTCTGGCTTGCGCTTGCTGGAAATGCTTCAACGAAGGTGGTGGCTGTAAAATTTTGTATTTCAGTAAATCCCCGGATGAGCCGGGGTTTATTCTTAATTTCCCTGCGATGCGTCGTCTCAGGACTCCTCAAGTATCCCTAGAATCTTGGTCAGCGTAACTTCTTTGGGCAGAGACTTGACGATTTTTCGGAGCCAGTTGAGCAAGTTGCCAGCTTTGTCGGATAAGTCAGCTTTCTCATCTAGCTCCGATCGCAATTCCTCAATTTCTTTTTCCCGGTCGGTGAGTTTTGCTTCGACTTTCTCCCGATCGGCGCGCTCTGTTTCAAGTTCGGAATCTAGTCTGCCAATTTGTTCATCCAGTTCGGCAATGGTTTCATCCTTCGCTGCCAGCCGAGAGTTTAGCGTCGCAATCTCTTTATTCCGCAAGCTGATAAGGGTATCGCTTCTTTCTAAGCTCCGGCGCAAGTTTTCAATTTCTTCCGCTGCATCCGGCCTGAGTGATTCCCCTGCGGGAGTTTCGCTCAGGCCCTCAATTTTCCCAAGCGTTCTTCAATCCCTGCGAACTTAGCCGCTAGTAGCGTGTCTAGCTTTTTGTCTAGCAGTGTATCTAGCACTGGTTCGATGTCTGAGATTGCGGGTGCTGCGGGTATTTGCTCAGATTTCGCGATCGGTGCTGGTGCGGGGGAATTAGCAGCTTGCTCCAAAGCCTTAATTACCCAAGCATTGACGCTCAACCCCTCGGCTGCTGCTACTTCTTTAATTGTTTCCAGTAAATCACGGCGGCCGTCCAATCTCAAATTAAGCTGTACTCTGTCTGTCATGTCTAGTACCTTGTCTAGTGTGTACTAGACACATAGTAGCAGGTTGTCTAGCACTTGTCTAGTGGTAGCTAACATTATTTGTCTAGCAGTATGTCTAGCAATTACTAGACACTATATCGTCCATATCTTCTAAAGCCTTGATAGCAGCCATTAAGGGAGTTTGAGCTTTCGCTGCTGCCTTTGCTACCTTAGCCGGAGTGTAGCCACCGGGTTCTGCTATCTTTGCCAGCCGTGCGTTCATCGCATAGAGTGCGGCGATATCTTTTCTTAATTGGGAGTCCTGGGGTCTAGCAGACTCGATCGGCTCGATCGGCTTAAATCGGGGTTCTGGCGATACTGGGAGGGCTTCTAAAACTTCTGCAACCTCCTCAAGCTTTGCGATAGTTACTTCTGAGGGCTTGCCGATGTATTTTCTACGTACCTTCCCTGCAACTTTTCTGCAACCGTACCAATAACCACTTGGTTCTCTACGAACTGTATATGCTTTACTGTCACCACTTGGCTCATATCTGAAAGAGCCGATTGTTTCCAGCCATGTCGTTCCTTGGGGAGAATCTAGCTCAAATACGTTGCCGTCCTCTGTTATCAATCCTTGTACTACTAATGGAATTGCCATAAGTTACCTACCAATGTAGGTAACTACCATAAGCAACTCACAAGCAACTGTCAATGGTTGCAGAAAAGATTTTATTCCAAATATTCAGCCCGCCAAAATAAAATATCTGGCGGGCTGAGATTGCTTTTGCCGTCTGGCGTTCTGAGAAAATATTGATACCCCTATCACTTCTCAGAATATGAACTATTCTACTAAAGTGTCGCGCCGAAAAGTGCTGTTACTCTTGAGCGGGACTTTAACCGCCGCAGCAATTTCCCTTCCGTCTGAGGCCGCGAAAAAAGGAAAAAGAACTCGCAGCGATCGGTACTATCCACCGCGAAACCGACTCCGAGATTCCGACGACGGTACAACTCCATCCCCAACGCCTTCACCCACTCCAGCAGCACCGGAACCCTACCGCCCAACTTCCCCAGTCGTAATGCTGGGACTCGGAGGAGGAGTCCTCGGTGTGTTTGGTTGCTTGGGTGCGTGGGCGGTAAAAATGAATCAGAAATCTACCCCGCCACCGACTCCCGCGCCTGCAAAGCGAGCAAAATCTGTGAGGCAGGCGGTTCCCGAAGTTGCTGACTGGTACGTCTTCAGATCGGGCAAAGCCGAGGGCCCGTACACGGCGCTGCAACTTTGGGAAGTTCAGAAAATTACAGCCCGCACAAAAGTTAAACGGGGTGAAGCCGACTGGCAAAAAGCCGGTGAAGTTTCAGAACTGGCAAAATATCTCAGTGAAAAATAGGACGTTCATTCTCAACAAACGGCTAGTCAGTCTCAATAACTTGACTTTTTAAGTTCTCTGGAGACTGAATTAACCGCCGTTCGCCCAGTTCAAGCTCTGCATCAGAAAATGGACGTTTTCTGATGTATCCTAAAGCCGAAAGCGCGTTCGCTGCGCCTTTGACTTGGGCGTCGCCAACTTCCAGATATTCCTGTAAGACGGCGAGCGATCGGTGGCCGCTGAGTTTCTGAATGACTCGCAAGGGGATGCCGGCGTTGCTCATTTGGGTTAGGGCGGTACGGCGGAAGCTGTGGGTGCTAAATCCTTCCATCCCTACTCGCGAGCAAGCTTCTGCCAAGATGTGGCTGGCAGCTTCCGGATGGAGGTGCCGCCAGTGGTGGTTGGGGTGGCGGCCTGGGAATAAATAAGTTGCCCCGGCGTTCGGCTGCCAAGCTGCAAGCAGCGATCGCAAATCTTCGATAACGGGGATGGTTCGCGTTCCCAGTTTTCCCTTGGTGTTGGCTTTGCGGATGATGAGCTCAGGTCTGACCCGACCATTTGTGGTGTAAACATCCTTTGCCATCAGCGAGCAGGCTTCGGCGATGCGACAGGCACTAAATAGGCACACCCCGAACAAGGTACGATCGCGATCGGTCAAAAATCCATCGTTGAACAGCAACTCAATTTCATCCGAGGTCAGCACCGAAGCCTGACCGTGACGGTCTATTTTCACTACCACGTCCCTAACTCCTTGCAGCAATTAAACATCAATTTGGAGCCTCGCTACTCTGCTAGCTCTAGATGTCTGTTCTCCATCTCGAAAAATTGCTTGCGCTTTACCATCCCCTTAATTTTGATTCCATATCCAAAATCAATCCGAGAGTATCCGTCGCCGTGGGCGATCGCAATCTCGCCGACTAGCCCGCAAAGTTCGGGTGAACCGGGGTATTCTTGCCGAATCCGTACCCGATCGCCGACGTTCAATTTTGGTGACGGTTGCGGTGACGGTTGCGGTGACGGTTGCGGTGACGGTTGCGGTGACGGGTCAAGATTGACTACTGGCAAGGGTTCCGGTGGGGGTGACGGATTGGCAACTACCTCACTAGGAATATTATTGATTTTCTCGCTATCGCCGCTGATTTGAATGTCAATATTTTTTTTCACCTGAGTATAGGAAGAATCCGTCACCAAAGCTGTAATCCGCTCTGCGTGTACATCCTGACCCGTCACCGAATCCGTCACCAATCCGTCACCGAATCCGTCACCGGGTTTTTCACAGCGCAATCGGAGTTCGTAGTCATAAGTTGGGAGATGTTCATCGGCTTTGGTTCGGAGGCGGATTCCTTTGATAATTTTTCCAACTTTGGTGTGTACCTTTTCTATTTGCCAGCCCAAAATTACCGCCGCGCATTCGATCAGGTTGGGACTGAAATTTTTGACTGCTTGCGGTTTGTGGTTTTGGTCGGCACAGTATTGGTGGTAAGCCTGATAAAGAGAACCTTCAGCGTTAGGGGAGTCTCCGATTGATACTTGACCGAGCGGATCGAGAATCAGTTTGTCATTGAGGAAGCCGGCGACACTATCCTCTCGAATTTTGCTCTCCCAGAATTGCGCCCCCACTTCAGGAATATCCATCACCCCGCGCAAGATATTCTCAACCCAAGCGTCATCCAGCGAAAGTAAATAATTAGTGAAGGCTGGTAGCTCTGGCGCAAAATCACTGTCGAGGTTGCGGCGTTCGTTGCGGCCGATGACTGCGTTGAACGGCACTGCAATCGTGCGGCGCGACATACCGCTAGAATTGTCCGCACCAAAGATAGGGAAGTTTGAGGCCACAATTACCATACCCTCGAACTTGAACTTGAATGGCTTCTTGCCTTTTTCCTCGGCTCGCAGCCAGTCGCCACCGGTTAGCTGTTTGAATTTCCCTAGCGAGCGCGTGCCTTTATCTTCATCGGGAAAAACAACCAGCCGCTTACCGTAAGCTTGGGCTGCTTCAAACCGATTGCTGCACCAATCCTCTAAGGTTGTGCTGTGAGTATTTTCTGAGCCAATCAGTTCTATTAGGAGTCGATAAAGTGTACCTTTGCCACTGCCACCGTGACCGATCAGGTGCAAAAACTTCTGGATGTCGGCGCGTCCCTTGAGAGTAGCGGCGGCGTATGCTATGAGGATATTTTTGACGTGCTGATTGCCTGCGGTTGCCACATCCAACCAATTCGAGATAACTCCCCAGTCGGTAGCTACGACAGAGTGAGGACGGGGCAAGCTCCAAGTGAATTTATAACCGGGCGAGTGCGGGTGTAGTTTGCCTGTAGCAATTTCTAGAGCTCCATTGTGGAATGGGAGGAGGTCGGTGCGTGACTTCCATTTTCGCTCTATCAGTTTATGTCGCAAGAATCGCACAGTCGCCCCGACATACGATGGAGGGATATCGATCAGCCCCTTTGATTCGATGATTTGATAGATGATGGATTCTACATACTCATCAGTTTCAGGGGCCCATACTCCCGGCGATTCGGCCTGATACCTGTACCAGCACAAAACCTCATTATTAAATGCCAGCTTGTCCCGGTAATCCTCTGCAATCTGGCGCGCCATCGCATCCGAGCTAGGGAGCTTGGATTTGGGCTTGTCATTTTCGCCGTCAAAAGTCTTTGATTCCCAATCCTCAAACCTTGTAGCAGTCGCAAGCGCTTTCCTGAAAGCTTCTATCCCTTTTTTTTGGATCAAGTCATCCATGCCTTTTGTCTCCCCATTTGCTCCCATCTCCCAGTTTCCTGTAGCGGTGTACACAGGGACATTAAATTTGAGGAGTTGTTTGCCTAATTTTCGCTGAGCCCAATTTACATTAGGGTTTATTGCAGCGTCCGCATCATAGGCAAAAATAAAGCCGATACCTGCACGAGCGTATCTTTCCAGAGTTGAGATTAAGTAGCGCTTGCCTTGCACATCATCTTTTTTCCCGGTTAAGCCATTTTCTACCCCAGTCAGTCCGATCGTTGGTATGCCATTGCTACACCCGGCGAGCGTCTGAAATGGGCCCTCGGTAAGAACTAAGCACGGATGCCCACTGATTTGATAGCAGTGCTTCTTGAGGTTTTCCGGCTCCCAATAACTTTTATCTGTGGGGTGTGACGGTACGAGCGCGTCACACCCGTGGTCAGTTAGTGGCGTCCGATATTTTGGAGCTTTCTTATTGGCTGGATCAGCGGGACTTTTCCAAGCTTTGTCGGGCCGTAGTTGACCTTGCAATGTTTCTCCCTTGAACCAAATCCCCCCAGATTTTGCCTCATATCCGAGATGGAATGTAGCTTCTTCCTTTGTCATCGTCCCCCAAGCAATCCGTCCCCAGTCGTTGAGAAGTCCGCGTGCTTGGATGTCGGCTTGATGTTTGGCGTTGAGAAATCGTGAGTAAGTTTGAGTAGGTTTAGTTAACTCTAATGAACTCTCAAAAGTATCGGATAATACTTGACAAGATTGGTCGGAATTAGGTAAACTTGACTCATTGTTGAGTAAATTTAAAGCAGAATTTGAGGTGGTCATAGTTTTTCCGTGGGAAGGGGGACTATGACCGCTTTGTTTTTGGGCGGGACAAAGGGTTGCGTTTGAGTAGCACACCCTGATAGATTAAAATTAAGTTTTATTTTGAATGAGGCCCGCCCAACAAAGCGGCCTTTTTTTTTGATCCAGTTGCTACCGTACATCGATCGCAATATTAATACTTTAAAGTCAAGAGCATACGTTTGGCAACAGAAAAACAGAAAGATTCTTTATAAACCTGTAAATGTAAATTCCTGACTGTAGAGTAATCCCTTGTGTAGTTTTATGAAATTAAGAAAGAATCTTTAAACTCAATCTCGGTAAAGCTTACAAGAAGAGACTTTCCACAATGTTTCTTACTACTATAAATTAAAATAAATCCTATAAATAACTCGATTTTGACATTTTTGCCTCTACAAATTGGCAAGATGTTTTGCCAACAAAAGTGGTCGAACGGTCAGAAAATCTGTACTGCTCTAGGGGTGCTGGTTTCAGCCACTGATTCTACAACACAGTGCAGCAAATTGTATTTTTTAAATTGGCAGTCGTGCTGTAGAGAGGGTGCGTTTTTTCTATGTACCCAAGAATGCGGGTTTTAGCCGAATTTTAATATTTACTGTTGAGCAACAACTCTGTAGGGTTGTCAATTCTCTATGCGCGGAAAATACAAGTCTGAACGCTGCAAATTCTCTAGATTTCTCTATTTATTGTTGAGCTAGAACCTTATAAGGCTCTAATTTTCTCTGTAACGCACTATAAACAAGTTTGAGCGGGGCGCAAATTCTCTAGATTTCTCTATTTATTGTTGAGCTAGAGACCTATAGGTCTCTATTTTTCTCTATAACGCGCTATAAACAGATTTGAGCGGCCTAAATCTCGTTCTGCTAGGAATTGCGAGTTATAACGAGTTATCTACGGAAACTTATATGAGTTTCCGCCGTAGAAAGCCTTGTACAGCAAGGGTTTCGGCGCTAAATTGGAGCAAATGGGGAGAGTGTGTCCTGTCCCCGTGTTTTGAGCGTACACAGAAAATCGAGGGATATAGGGTTTAACTCTTATTAGCGCTACTATTTCCGATCGCCGTCGCTGATTTTTAGTTGTACTCGCTAAGCAGGGAAGGGTGGCACCCTTCCAGCACAGGCTATACCTACTTTTACCGGGCTATCTCTCATTTGTGTTATTTGCTTGGAAGCCCGTAGGGTTTCCAGAATCTACATACGTGCTGCATCTATTAGGTTTCCAACTTCGAGTGCAGATTTTGGGACTTCGTTGTGCCATACAAACCCGTAGGGTTTGCAACTTCGAGTGCATAGTTGAAGCCACTCCCCAATTTCTTGCTATCCCTCCTCACCTATTAAGCGTTTGTACTCAGCCTCAGCATCCTTAAAAAATTGCTTCTTTTTAGGTGTTTACCGGGTTTCACTTATCCCGGTTGCAACTCGCGGCCGGGAGGCAGGCCATAAACCAGCCCCCTCCCGGCCCACATCAAGCGCCAGGGCTTAAGAACCGCTAACCAATCTCAAGTCAGAAGAGAGAGTCAGGTCGCCATCAGAATAGGGTTCAGGAAGACAGCCAGGGCAACTGCTGTGAGTCCACCTGACGAAATAAACCCAGGTGTTAGCAACCGAGCAATAGCTATCAGGTTCTGGAATCCAGCGCATCCCTAGAATTTCACCAAAGTCCGTGGCAGCCTCTGGAGCATCATCATCATCTGGCTCCCAGTCATAGGCAACCAAATCACCAATGTTGAACTCTGGCGAAGGGTATTTTTGGGGAGCTGGTGACTGGTGCGGTTGGTGCGGTTGGTGCGGTTGGTGCGGTGATTTCTTGGCTGCTGCTGCCACCAGTGCGATCGCAGCAATTTTCTGCAGCAGCTCCCGACGCGGAAACGTCAAGATTCGCGAATCCGCACTAGACAGTCGTCCTGAAAATGACATAATTATTTAGCTCCAATCGTTCTCATTCAACGGTTTGGTAGAAGTCGTCAGTAGTTCAGTGTTTCCAGCACTGAACTATGGCGCATCAATCTTCCTTGTCTCTACATTGCAAGTTTTTAGTCCGGCTGTCAATAGGTAAATTGTAAAGTTTTAAACCCATTTAAGACACGAATAATATTAACAAAAACGACAAATATAGCAGCTAACAAATCGTTATTAACTACTATATTTTTCTGATTTAGTAACAGCTTTAGATTTCTGGAACCTGTAGACTGTGCCTGCTGCCCGCGTAGTGTTTGTAAATAATCTCTGGGCTATTACCTACCCACTGCGCTATATCTTTTGCGTCAATCCCTTTATCCAGGCAAAGAGTGATAAAGGTATGGCGAGTTTGATAGGGGACGCGGTACTCAAGTTCTAAACCTTGTAAAATCTTCTTCCAAACCCTCTTGCGAAAATTGTCCTGAACGATGAAGCCGCCTTCAGCAGCGGGAAAAACCAAACTATCGGCATTGCAGCTTAACGGCTTGGCGTCCTCAAGTATTTGGCGCAGTTGGCTGTTAATTTTGAACCTGCGAAATGACTGAGTTTTCAGCCCTTCCTTGCAAATCCGCCCCCCAGGTGACTGAACTACAGCCTCCCGAAAAATGACAGTTTGCTTGTTAATGTCAACATTTTTCCACTGCAAGCCGATCGCCTCGCTGGGACGGCATCCCGTATAAAAAAGGAACTGCACGTAAGCTGCATAGTTGCTGTGCAGGTGGTTCCTTGACGTGAATGGATGGCAAAACCGATTCGTTTTGAACGCGTCAATGATTGAGTCTCGCTCGGTTGCGGTAAAGGGTTCTATCTCCCTATCCCCGGTGTCAGCCTTTGCAGAGCGAGGGAGCTTTATCTCTGAAGCCATGCTGGCAAAGGGATTAACGTCAACCAGCGTGCTGTTTTTCGCCCATCCGTAGCAGGCAGAGAGTTGAGAGATTAACCGCTTCGCCGAATCGACGGTCAGGTTTGCCATCGCCCAATTGCGAACCGCGACGGCATCCATTTCCGGCAGATCGGAAAGTTTGGTCAGATGATTCCTGGTTGCCTGTAATTGGTGAGCCAGGTAGGACGGGCTAACTGACGGTTTCTTGAAATCGATGTATTTGTCCCAAGTCTCAAGCAAGTTGAGCGGTTTACAGCTTACCGATTGAGTGATTTTGTCAAGACGCGCTAAGGCTGCGGTCAGTAACCTTTGCTGTTCGTTGATGGTTTGAGCTTGGATTTTGGCTAGCTCGATCATTTGGGCTATGTCGTACTGGGCGTCTGCAATCATTCCCGACCTCCAGCAGCAAAAGTGCTAGCGTCGGAAAGCATTGAGAGTTGTGACTGCCCGGGAGAGGGTCGCACTAAAATTGGCATAATTATTTAGCTCCAATCGTTCTCATTCAACGGTTTGGTAGAAGTCGTCAGTAGTTCAGTGTTTCCAGCACTAA
>NZ_JAUBRM010000148.1:0-9486 GCF_036701905.1 Microcoleus sp. MON2_D5 | reverse complement strand
CTCATCTTTTTTCACAGTTTTACTAGCTTTTTCATTTTCGCGCTTTTTTCATATATTTGCAAAAGTGAGATGCACCCTTTCCTGGTGATATGGATGCGATTGAAGCAGTAAAAAGAATTGCCGTTGCCAAGATACAGCCAGCAGCTAAACCATATCAACCGAGTTCTAAAAATAGTGCTACAACCGAAAAATCCCCTCAACCTGCACCTCCTAATCCTACTCCTATTGAGCAGGATGTTCCCCTCAAGTCAGAACGGGGAGTAGACTACACTAAGTTGCGCGATTTACTGGCAACTGGAAAATGGAAAGAAGCGGATGAGGAAACGATAAAAAAAATGCTGGAAGTAGCGGATAGAACACGTGAAGGCTGGCTGAGGAAGGAAGATATTGATCGATTTCCCTGTGAGGACTTGCGAACGATAGACCAACTTTGGGTAAAATACAGTAATGGACTCTTCGGCTTTTCGGTGCAGAAACGCATTTATCAAAGTCTGGGGGGAACCAGGGAATATGATAGTGAAATATGGCAAGCTTTTGGCGATCGCGTAGGTTGGCGTGTGAATAATGAATGGTTGTACTATGATGATCTAAAATTCAACACCCAAGCACCTCAAGGACACCTCCCGGGAGGGAAGGGGTGGGGGTGGGGGTTGCGAGGTGGTTGGTGGGGGAAGGGGGTATCTCTTCTCTCGCGTCTCTTCTCTCGCATGGAGACTTGTAGACTGTAACATCTAAGCGTTTCAGAACTTTGTTAACTACGGATAGATTAAAACCACTAGAATAAAATTATAGAAAAAGGTGCAACAAGTGGCAGACCTTTCAATCCATCGAAAGCTGGCGGAAAGATTCTCAACTTATCTTATCAAAATGTTAAAATTACTGATAAAGGCGTTGCCTTAATCGCAAATGTATGACAGCTAAAATACACATCAGCAAATTAGGTAATTCCTTGGCTTTGCCAATACCAGACTACATAGTAAAGTTTCTCAACCTTAAAGCCGAAGATTCAGTAATTTGCAGCATAGAAAATGGGAAACTGGTCATAGAGCTTGTAAATAATAAAATATCAAAGTATACCCTAGATGAATTATTGGCAGGCGAAATAGAATCTAGCGAAGAAGTCTCTTGGGGAAAACCAGAAGGAGAGGAAGTTTGGTAAACTATATCCCCGAACGAGGTCATTTTATTCGCCTCAATTTTGACCCTCAATCAGGACACGAACAAATGGGGACTAGGCCTGCACTGGTGGTGAGTCAAACTAAATTTAACAGAAAAATGGGGTTTGTGTTTGTTTGTCCCATCAGCAACACACAACGCAAAAATCCGTTTTATGTTCCGATTCCAGAAGGTGAAGCGATAACAGGTGTAATTATGACGGATCAACTCCGTTCTTTAGATTATCGCGCAAGGCAGGCAAGTTTTCTTAGTGAATGTCGATCGGATATAATTGAGGAAGTTTTGAGGCGAATTCAACCTATTTTGTTTGAGAATATGACTGTTGATGAATAGTTAATCAAATTATAAACTAGATTTGTAGTTGGCATTAAGCATCAAGAGTATCCAGAAATCTCTCTCGCGGATGATGCGATCGCCCCTCCTCCCCAGCAAAACTACAAAATGTACTGGCAAATCCCTTCACAGACCCAGGCTCAGCAGTTAAATAATCTGAGGTTTTCCATTGGACGATCGTACAAACTCACCCGCCACCGCTGTTAACAACCGCCGACCTCTAATTATCGCAGGAATTCTCCTCGGTATCGGTCAATCCGGCTTTTTTGACGGCATTGTGCTGCACCAACTCCTGCAGTGGCACCATATGTTTAGCAGCGTTAAAACCGATACTACCGTTGCTGGTTTAGAATTAAATACCCTCGGAGATGGATTGTTTCACGCTGCGGATTGGTTGGTAACAATGGCGGGAATCTTCTGTTTGTGGGGTGCGGTGAAGCGCAAAGATGTTCCTTTGTCAACTCAAACTTTTTTCGGTTCAATATTAATCGGTGCTGGATTGTTTGACTTTGTTGAAGGCATTGTTGACCATCAAATTTTGGGAATCCACCACGTCAAACCCGGTATCAACGAGTTAGCTTGGGATTTAGGATTTCTCGCTCTTGGAGTTAGTTTAGCGCTGTTAGGTTGGATGCTGCTACAGAAGGAAGTTCCCGCAGATACTAAAGTTTAAATGAATGCAGAGATTGGGAATTTTACCAAATCCGCGTTGCAAATCCCCGACTCTCTTTTTAACTCATCAGTTCATCCCGCCGACTCCAACCACGCGATCAAATCCTCTTTACTCCTAAAATCCAACAAAGCTTCTCCCAAATCATCTAACTGTTCCGCAGATAACCCCTGGATGCGAGTTTGAACTTCCTGTGTAACCTCACCCACCCGCCGCACTATCTGACGCATAATTAATCCTATTTCCCCCTCAATTTTACCCCTTTCGATTCCCTGTTGTAGACCAATTTCTATCCCTTTCATCACAGACCCAATTTGGTCTTGAATAAACATTTCTCGTTTGTCTACATCATTCAATTCGTCTAGTGTCAAATTTGCTCTGTTGGCAATTTCCAGCGCGGTATTAATCTCTTCAACAGACCCCAATGTATCTGGTACTGCTTCCAAAGAGGGCGCGTTTTTCATAAAGTAGATCCACTTTTCCGGCAGATTTTCGAGTTCATTCAATTCTTTTTTAAATTTCGGTAACTCGACAAACACTAATTTTAACTCGCAGTTGGGATAGACGAATTTCTCTTCTGTCTCTGTGAATTCAAAGTTATAGATAAGTTTTTCGGTGTTTTCAAATAAGATAAAGTCGGTGATGGTTAAAGCAATCACTGGATTTAACTTTAAATAACCTTCTCCGGCTTTGAGTTGAGTAGAATAGGTTTTGGCTGCATTGTACACTACCCGTTTTTCAAAGGCGGCGACGTTGAGTACCTGCATTTCCACAATCACGGTTTTGTTTCCGGTAATCTTGGCTTTGACATCCAGGTAAGTGTCTTTCAATCCTGTAACGCTTCCGGCTGAATAAGGGTCAATTATTTCTAATTCTTGGATGGTGGGTTCTCCGTTATACAGCATTGCATTTAGGAAGCTGATGAGAATTTCTGGATGTTCGGAAGATCCGAATATTCTTTTGAATGCAAAGTCTGTTTTGGGACTGATGAAACGCATATTATAGAAGGAAGAGGGAAGAAGGAAGAAGGAAAAGGCAATATGTTAGGGATTTTTAGGTGGGTAGTTGCGCTTTACCACCCTTAGCGCAACTACGAAGTTTTTCAATTATCAGCCTGTGGCTTCAGTAGTAGTTGCAGGTGACATAACTAGCTTTCCAGCTATGTCCATCGTCGCAAGCTTCAGCACTTCATTAAAAGCTAAACCCCGAATTTTGAGTTCCCACCGAATGCCTTTTGCTTTCATTCGTTTGGCTTTCCGCATATCGACATCAGCAGCTTTTTGATTCAAGAGCAAATATTTCATTGCTGCTGTAGCTTCTACTTTTGTGGGAAATGCAATATAGGTGATAAATCCGCCGTCCCAGTGATTGGCATTGCGGACACTGCTGATAGTCGCAACTCTCGGACTAAAGCGGTTCCAGTAAAAGTCGCTGTAGCCGATCGACTGTGTATTGACTTGGAGTTTGTTTGCCATCTGACTTAACTCCTCTAACCTTGTGTGCGGGGTTGGCAGCAGGGCTTTAATTCTGCTATTTATATTATAGCATTGGGAAGTGGGAATTGGGAGCGAATCCTGGCTGTTGTTTTACCTCCCAGACTGCTTCTGTGAAGTCTGGAAAGTAAAATATACCCAATACCTTTAGTTGTTTTTTGTCTCGAATACAACTGCCTCAAAAAGCTCTACAAGCTTTAAGTCTGAATAAACCGATAAATACAAATACTTTTCCAGTTTCTGCCGATTTCTAGGTAAGAATAAACCTAAGCCTGATAAGTTTTTATACTTATGCCTAATTCTTGAGTCCAGTAATTCACCATTCTGTTGCACTCTCTGAATGAGAAAATTATTTAAAAATAACAATAAATCGTTACAAGCTGACGGACTTGCACCTGATAATTGGGTAAGTTTTTGTAAAAAATTTGCGAAATCAACAAAGGTTTCTCCAAAGCTACGATAAACTACTACAGTAGTGTTATTGGAAAAATTGACTTCAGGCCCTAAAATTGAGGATATAAAAACTTTCACTGGCGCAATATCTGCTTGCAAAATAGAATCAATCACAACATTAACTTTTTCGGCAAAGTAGCGGAAATAATGATTGTTAGTTAATGTCAAACTATGGTACATATCAGGCGGTTCATAATCCATAATCTTTTTAGCTAGCTGAGAACCATCAATCTCTGGATAATCGCTCAAATGGCTTAACAATTGCTCATAATAGTAATTTGGCACTCCAAGTTGGAGTTGAGATGAAAGCGTATACTTAGCAGTATTTTGGAAGGTATGGTGTACTTCAATATTTCCTTTATTACAATCTTGGAAAAATAATAATTCGAGATTTCCTTTTACAGAGCGGTTAAAATCAAATATAAGTTGATTAATTTTTTGAAGATTCATCCATCTAATTTCTGAAATTGAAGGGGAGGTAGGGTGTTCGTCGGGGCTTATTTCCATAAGGGTTCCACTATGACCTAAAAACACAATAGCCCAGCGTTTGGCTTGAAATTGAGATTGTGCCCAAGTCAGATACTCACTCAAGACTTCTGCACTACTACTATCTGCTGTTTCTAAGTATTGGGTATCAACTTTACCTGGGCTAAGGATGCTTCTAGAAACTTGTGCTGCTCCACTAAAGTCTGATTGTACGACTACCAAAATCTTGTCATTTTTTATACTTTTACTTAACATTTGAATAATTGGTTGTCCGAATCTTGAGAGATTATTGTCATAGGGCATCCAGTATAGTAATACCCAGTCATAATGATTTTTGACCGTACTTCCAAGCATATATTGGTCTCCCGAGTAATATATTGTCTCTATTAAAGAACTAATACTTACTGTTATCAATTTGATTGCTTCTCTTCTTTTCACGTTCTCTGCTCGTGGTTGAGGCTCGTCAGCTTTTTGTAGACAGTATTTTTTGCTAACTAAAATCTTAATTCATATTCCGCAGTGACGCGATTGTCTCCTTGAAAATTACTCGCACCTCTGAGTAAAATTTTATCGCTCAATCGATAGCGCACAGTAAATTCTGTCGGTTGATTGGCTGACAAAACTCGAATGATTGATGCTGAAATATTGCGCGTGATGTCAAACCCAACTTCTAAACCTAAACCGAGAGAACCCGCACCAGAACTGGAACTAGCTGTTTGTGCTTCGTTGCCTCTAATCCGAGTGGGAAATAAGCGAAATTCGCTCAATCCTGTGGCGTTAGTAATCGCAGATTGAATGTTGTTCAATAAACCCGCACCAGCTAAATTTGCGATCGCCAGCGTACTGTCTCCCTGTCCCAAAGTCTGCACGAAACTGCCGCCCAACAGCGCTACAATCTCTGTTTCCGATCGACTCGGAGAACTCCTCAACTCCAGACTTTCCGCCAACTGAGAAGCCCTTCCCTGCACTAACGCTTGAACTCGGACACTCCGCACATTGCCGAAACTTGTCGGTTCGTCTGCGATTTCAGAGGCTACAGATGTGCCGGGAGTGCGGAACCGCGTTACTTCCTGCACCGAAGTTGCTAATCTCACATCCAGCGTCGGATCGAGTCCTTGTCCTGGTACAAAGGTAGCTGTCTGCGCGTATCCTCGATCGAGTCTAAACTCTGTCGTAAACAAATTCACCGACCCGGAAGTCAACCGAATCGTACCGACAGGGCGAAGGTCATCTAAAGTTCCATTCACCGTCAAGCCCCCAGTGGCCTGAAAACTCAATATCGGCGCACTCGTTACCCGAATTCCCCGGCCCAAATTCAGCCGCAAATCGTTCACTCCAACTTCAAAGGGAGGGGAAGTCGGAGTCGCACCAGAAGGAGAAACCTCAGTCGTCGGGGAAGCAGAAACCTCAGTCGCAGGGGAAGGGGAAGATGTCGAAGGAGAATCAGAAGCAGAAGAGGAAGAAGCTAACTCAGTTGTGCCGCCGCCGGGACTCCGGAGAAATACTTCGCCGTTGTACAGTTCAATATTACCGCTCAACTGCGGGCGCCTAGCCGTGCCTCTTGCCAGCACTTGACCGACTACGCCGCCGCGGTACAATCCTCTGAGGTTTAGTGCCAACTTGTCGAGATTCACAGCCAAGGGATTAGCCGCATCGACATCGCCCTCAGCAAAAGGCACAGACAGCGGAATCACGCCAGCGGCGACAACTTCTCCCTGACTCAACTGTCCCCGAATTCCCTCTACCCGAATACGATCGCCCTCAAAGCGCACCGTCCCAGTCAGCCCTGTCAGCGGTTCTGGGAAGGCTTGCGCGCGGACAGTTGCATTTTCAAAATTCGCAATTCCTTGCGCTACAGGGTCTTGCAGCGTCCCTCCGACGCGAATTTGCACCTGTCCCTGACCGCTGACCCACGCAACTTGCGGAGTCAATACATTAATAATTGCTAAACCTTCATTTTGCAAATTCGCCCTCAAATCGATTTGATCGCTGTCGGCCTTCACCGCTGCAAACGGCAACTCAAAAGGCAAACTTCCCTGCACTTCAATCGGTTCAGTTTGAGTTACCAAAGCGCTGCCGCCAAAATTCAAGCGGGCATTGCTATAACTGAAACTGCCGTCGGCTTGTTTAATCGGTTCTCCGTTTAGCGTGCCCTCAAGCAAACTCAATTCCCCGGTAGCTTGCGGGTTTTCCAAACTGCCGGCTAAATTCGCCCGCAAATTCAAATTTCCCGTGACATCCACAAAAGGTAATTCCACGACTTTTGCCAACTCTTCCAGCGGCACATTTTCTACCCGCAACTGCCCGGATTGAGCTTTTTGCCCGAGTTGTCCCGAAAAGCCGATCGCACTTTTGCCCGATCGAATTTCCAGAGGCAAAACAGTTAAAATCCCGTCCTGAAAACTGCCTTCAATGCTGAACTTTTCAGCGACATATTCTCCCCACTGCCAGTTATCGCCTTTGACGTTAAATTGAGCTTGCACACCTGTTTGCAAAGAACCTGCGACAGCAATTTCCGCACCAAAAGTGCCTTGCAATTGGGATAAGGGAGGCAATTTTTCTGATGATTCCACGGCCTGCTGCTGCTGCTGCAAAATAGTTTCAATTTCTGCCAAGCGGCGCAACTGTTCAATTAGCGGGGCTTCTGGTTCTCCTACTGCTACAGTTTGCACGTCGGCGGCGCTAGCGTAAACCGGAGGTTTTAAGCCTCTAGCCAAGTCGCCTAAATTGAAATATTGCAAAGCGGCTAAAACCTGTTGCAAATTGCCTTGCTGTACGTTAACTTTCCCGGCAAATTGCGGGTTGGCGCCTGTTTGAACATTGCCGGAAATTAAGTATTGACCGCTGCCTTGGCGGAATATGCCATTTGTGAGAGTGGCGCTGCCGTTAGCGTAGCTGAATTCGGCTTGGAAACTGTCACCTTTAATGTAGCCGATCGCCGGTTGGGCGATCGCAATTTGTCCGCTTGCTTGCAAAGTCGCCGGATTTAACGGCATCTTCCAACCGGGCACATTCACTTGTCCCGAAACCGTACCAGTTATCGGCCCCAAACCGGCCTCTTTACCGGGTGAGAGATTCAAAGCAGCGAGGGGAAAATCGCTTAAATTAACTCGCAAAGTTTCTCCCTCGGTTTGGCCGCTAGCCACAGATTCCCCGCGTTGAATTAAGAAAGATGTCGGCAGAAAAGATTGATTTAAAGCTACTTCAATTTTGTCGCTTGCGCCGGCCAAACGCAAATCTACACTTTTGCCAGCATCCGCATTCACAGTCCCCGCGAGTACCGGGTCAAAAGCGACTTGATTTACTGCTAAATCCCGCACTTCCACGTCGCCAACTAAGCTGAGGGCGGCGAGGGTTCCGGTGAGGCTGCCGGTAAAATCTACATTGCCGCGCAGGGGTGGGTTTTGCTGTGAGGAATTTTTGTCCGCAATTGCAGACAAAAATCCTAGTTGTTCTGCTGGTAAGGCTTCCAGGTTAAAGTTGGCGAGTTTGACATCCAAATCTAAGTTGGAAATTGAGGGCCCTCCTTTACCTTCGAGTTCGACGTTAACAAAGCCGTTTGCTGTCAAACCGGGAGTTGTGGCGTTCTCAATTTCCACCCGTTTGCCGTCCCAATTAAATACTGCCTCAAAAGGTTGTTTCAAAAACGGCACTTCCGAGATGCGGAAACTGCCACCGGCGCGAACTGTTTGTGGGGAAGCGGCAATCGGGCCGGATAAATTGATATTGCCGTTAAACAGTCCTCCAAGCTGGGGGAGATTTTGGGCACCAGAGACTACACCTCCGGTTTGCAAGCTTTGGCGCTGCGACTCAAAGGCTTGCTGGAAGCGACTTAGAGCAATTTGCTCGCCCTCTATTGACGCCCGCCAATTCCCCGATTCTGCGCGGCCTTTAGCATTGACAATTCCTCCGCCGTTGGCGAGTCGAATTTGTCCGTCGCCATTGGCGGTGATGCCGTTGGCGGTTAAATTATCTACTGTTCCCAAAATGCGGACTTGGCCGTCGAGGGTTCCGTTAATTTCTGGCGGTAAATCCGCTGTCAGCAAACCTGTTTGTTTGAGGGTTTGTTCTAAATTACTGACGGCAATTCCGTTTGTTTCCAGCAATGCTTGCAAGTTGCCGTTTTCTAATTTGGCCGTAGTATCGATCGCCCCGAGTCGATCGACCACAATCACTCCTTCTCCGCTACCACTAATTCCCTTGGCTGTCAAGTTATCCAAACTGCCCGCTGCTTGGAATTCGCCGTTAACTCTGCCGTCAAATCCTTTAGGCAAAGTCGCCGTCAGCGGAAACAGTTGGGTATTGCGGATTGTTTGTTCTAAGCGACTGAGAATAACTCGATCGGCATCGGCGAAAGCTTGCCAGCGTCTGCCTTCTAATTTACTTCTAAAAGCAAGAGTACCGTCCCCTATATTGAGTTTGCCGCTGCTGCTGACGCCTATGTCGGCGGCGGTTGAATTATCAAGACTGCCGCTGGCTTGAATTTGATTGGATATTTGTCCGTCAAGCGATTGGAGATTTTGGATTTTGGATTTTATATTGTTGATATTGGCGACTGTTTGGGGATTGTCAGCAGCGAAAGCTAAGCCAACATCTAACAGGGGGAATCCTAAATCTCCTAAGCGCCTGATGGAAGTGCGATCTGTTTCTGCTGTTGCTTGCCAGTTTCCCGCTACCAATTCTCCTTTTAAATTAACACTGCTGCCAGCAAGATTGAGTCTGCCGCTGCCGCTGGCATTGATGCTGCTAGCCGTCAAATTGTCAAGACTTCCCGATGCTGTAAATTGACTCGATAGCAGTCCGTCAAGCGATTGGAGATTTTGGATTTTGGATTTTATATTGTTGATATTGGCGACTGTTTGGGGATTGTCAGCA
>NZ_JAUBRM010000147.1:0-9496 GCF_036701905.1 Microcoleus sp. MON2_D5 | reverse complement strand
TGCACCTTACTTGCTCTCCATTTTTGGACACCATACCTAATTTACCACTATTTGAGCCTTAACTGAACCGTATTGCGCTATAGCCAATTCGTTGAAAATAGGCATCAAGGTCGATCTCAGTCAGTCGTTGTTGTAATTGCATATTTTATTATCAGAGTCAATGCTGAGTTTCTTCATGGGGAATAATTAATTATTATGTATCCAACGTTCCTTCATGTTTAGCATCGGAGAAATCTATGATTTCGATCGCTCCTTCACGTCGAATCATCCACTTCCCCTGCCGATCGCTCCTTTCATCCCATCAAGTAAATCGGTAATGTCTCTTTGGTCGGGGCCGCGATTATCGCATAGCTGTGCTGACATAACGCATCTCCTTTGCTAATCTCAAAGTTAGTTCTTTACCGCAATTGCTCATGGGTAGCCAATCTACAGCCAAAACTATCTTTCTCCTCGTCTCTATGGTGGGCTGGCTTATCGTTGGTGCATCTTTGATGTATCTTTTTCCGGTCATCGCAGATTGGTTAATATCCTCCGATCGCACCCATCTATGGATGCAGACCCTCAGCCGTAGCGGTTACAATCCTATGCTGGCTTGGGTAGGAGGAGGCATCACTCTGGTTATTACCGTGTCGGGGTATATCCTCTGGCATCAGAGGTTTGAAGGCAAGATTTAGAGCGATGTTGACACTCCTCGACTATCAGGTACGAGGATTCTTGGTTCACAGGGATTCCAACGAATTTACCCTCACCAAGCATCACAGGCGGTATGCCCTACGGCTGCAAGCCCTCTAATTAAAACTACTTGTGCTGCTGCAACATCTCTGTCTGTTGTATACCCACAGCTAGAACAAGAATGGGTTCGCTCCGACAGTTTTTTCTTGCCTGTCTCCACACCACAATTAGGACAAATTAGACTTGTTTTATGAGCACTTACTTTCTGAAAACACACACCATGCTTAAAACAGGTTTGCTGCAAGATAGTAAAGAATTGCCCCCAACTAGCATCTAAACAGTGCTTACCGAGCATTGCTCTAGACAAACCAATCAAGTTCAAATCTTCAACAAATATCATTCCTGCATCTTCGCAAAGTTGGTGTGCCAGTTTCCAGTGCCAGTATGAGCGACAGTTGGCTATATATTCGTGCAGCTTGGCAACTTTCTTCTGAGCTTTTTTTCGGTTATTCGAGCCTAACTTCTTTCGACTGACGCGCTGTTGCAGCAATTTAAGCTTGCGTTCAGCGTCAACGAAAAACTTTTGGCGCTTTACTAGAAGACCGTTGGAAGTCGCTATGAAATTAGTTAGACCAACGTCAATACCCAAAGCTTCGCCGTGAGGCATAACCGTCGGTACAGAAACGTCCCATTGCAGGGTTAGCATTACATACCAACCGCTAGCTTTCTTGACAATTCGAGCTTGCTTGATTGTTGCACCATCAGGAATGGGACGCGATTGATGGAATTTCACCCAACCAATCTTGGGTAGTTTCACCCTCTCGCCTTGAACTGGATTGACGCCCATTTCTGGAAACACAAAAGAACGCATTCCACCAATTTTTTTAAAGCGCGGAAATCCGTGTTTCTGTTCGCACATACTGACAAATGCTTTCTCAAGCCTTCGCAATGTTTGCTGCAAGACGTGGACTTGAACCGCACCGAGAGCAGGAATGTTTGCCCTGGCTGCGGTTAAGTTTTTGCACTGACTTGCGTAAGTCGGTCGCTTTGTTTCCGCAGGGATGATGAATTCAGAACGGATAGAGCAAGCGTTAACTTGACAGCTACGAGATTGAAACCAATGTTTGCGTTCAGCTAGCGCGTAATTGTAGACGCGACGGCATTGCTCTAGCCAATCTTCAAAGATGGCTGTTTGCACCGCTGTTGGTTTCAGTTTAAATTCGTAGGTTAAGTTAAACATTTGCTCTGTCCTTCCTATCCTAATTATAGAAGTTTGGCTAAACGCAAATGCGATTACTCACAATTCTTAATTAAAGCCGGCCACTGAAGAAGGGGCTTGTATCCCATTTTCTTGGTCACAGATCGATTTTGGAGCGATCGAGTTCTGAGTTCAAAGAAGTGTGGGAGGCCTTTGCGGTGAGGCGTAAAAAAAGCCTGCCAAGAAGACTATCAGAATTTTAGATATTTATGAGTGCTGGTTTGATATACAGTGCTTACTTTTTGGAAAACAGCTAAATGCTCTATTTCTAACAGTTTTTGCTGATGTCAAACATTATACTCTGATGTATCTGAAGTGGCAACCGCTAGTAAATTCTCAGTGATTTAGCCTTGAAGTTTCTGCTAGATTGCCTTTAGCTCTTAATAAGAGCATGGTAGTGGTTTTAAAAACTTAACTTTTATTTACAATATGCTTTCTATTTTATCTACTTTACGTCAAGTCTCTTCTCATTTGCAAGAGCGCTTGATTCAATCCTTCACTGTGAATCCAGCCTACGAAGCCACCGTAAATCATTTTGCCATCGGGATCGGCTAAAAAAATGTGGTCAACACCGAGGGGGTTTTTCCAAGCCCTAACCGCTGTTCCATCCCTAAGTCTGATAATCGGATTGGAACTGTTAAAATCCCTGTGGTGTGCTGGTGTCATTCCTGGGACAGCTTCTAAAATCGCGCGAGCCTCCCTGGTAACATCTGAAATGTTGGCAGCGCTGGCTGCTGAACAGCCACATCCATCTGTCACAGTTTGCTTGAGCCTTTCTTTGATATCGCCATCAAACAGGGATAATTGCTCAATCTCATCTAAAAGTTTCCCGTGTGGTTCAGATAAGCGCCTTTGGCAATAAATTGCTGTTAGCAAGTCCTCTAACCCTACTTTTGTTAAGGCATCTGTAATCAATCCCGTCAAACCTAGTACGGCAATGCCTCCGAGCATTCCTGCCGGACCACCTAGAAATGCTAGAGCTGCTGTGATTGCAGCCGCTCCTGTTAAACCTGTCGCAGCCATCGTCACTACCAGGATGATACCTGGTAAACCCAAAGCAGCTACTTTCTTGACGAGTTCATCCATTTTACCAACCTTCGCTGTTGCTTTCTTTCCTTTATCAACCAGTTACCAGCACAAAAAACCTGCTAACGCAACAAGTTATTTATTATATTCTGACCTTGCTGTAGCAGTTTCGACTCGTAGATGGGGAAATTAGATTATCCTGATGGATATGTAGCGGTTCCAAGTCATAGATGAGAAATTTGAGTTTCCTCGCCTAGATTTTTAGTGCTACACCCCCCCTGTCACGGCGGAAATTGTATGTAGTATTAGGCGCTGAGTGCTGGCATGGGTTCCCATTCTGGGGGAAGTACGATCGAAACTTCTTTACTCAGGATGCTTTCAAATTTCTAATTTGTTGTACTCCGAAATCAAGGTATATCTATTGTTGTGTAAGATATTTGGTCAGGTCTGAAACTTCACCAGCGCGTTGCCAGTCACCCTCTCCTCGCCTAACTTTTGTGCGAGCTGTAATTTTCTGAATTTCCCAGAGTTGCAATGCGGTATACGGCCCTTCGGCTTTACCCGATCAAAATACGTACCAGTCAGCAACTTCGGGGGCTGCTGGTCTTACAGGTCGCATCCGAGTTGCCCGAGCATCGGCGCTCAGTTGGTTGAGCCCTTGTTCTATTGGATTTGGAGCGGCTAAGTTTGTGGCAGCAGGCGATCGCTGTATAACGCTCCGCGAAGGAAAGCCGCTGTAGAGTGTCGAGTTCTCAACGAGCTTTCTGCTTACGAGACGATGGAGAGTTCGTCAGTGACTTGAATCCGACCTTTGATTAAGGAGCGAATCAGGCGATCAAGTGAGCCACGTTCTTCTTCGCTGATGGACTCATCGAGGATGGCGGCCATGATGCCATAGCGGTCAGCTACGGTGAGGCGGTTAGTATCGGTGACAGTGGCGATTAATTCGTTGATAGCGCCAGGGAGAAGGTTGAGTGGAGACATAGGATTGCTTTGAACTCGACACCTTAATCATCGCCTGGTTTCCCTTAAGAGCAAGTGATAGTGCTGCTATTTTTCCGTGATAATACCGAAGGTGTTCGGTAAGCCACGTCCGTATTACCAGTGATGGAAATCACACTAACCTAGTGGAACTGGGGAGCAACTAGAACTTTTAGCGCGGCTGAATTTAGGTACGATTGAGGCGGTGAGCAATTCATAAAAAACAATTTAACCCAAGTCGTATTCAGCAATATTCGCCTCGCGCGATCGCACTTATCATACCTCGCTCCAGCAACGCCCCGTAATCTCGCTTTTTCTGGATCTAGTATGCTACTGGTTCAAGTCATGTTAAATCTTGACGGATAACAAGCAGGTTGAAAGCCAAGCTGTGTCAAGGTTTTGAGTTTAGTGACCAAACGAAAAGATACGCTTGCTGTGCGTGAGTCAATAAAAGAGAGTGGCGAGATCCCTTGAATCCGGCTCCAAGCGCTCACGAGCAATCTTATGAGTCAATAAGCCTGTCAATAATCCACTATCTTTTTTGAGGTTCAGGGGCTTCAATGCTTGTAGTATCAAGGTTCCAGAGGCGTTGTCATCCCGTCAACTTTTCGGCTGCCAAGGTCAATTATGAAATTAACCAGCAGTATCCCTCTCGCTGGCTCCGATGGGGAGGATCAGAATACCCCCCTGAACGATCGCTCATAATGGAAATGAAAGCGAGCAAAGTTTATTGCGGTTGAATTTGGACAAGCGCTCGCATTTAGCAAGAACAGCAGTACATCGCCGGTGTAATATTTTTGCTTCAATTCAATTTACCAAAGCTATCAAAGTCAAGGAGATTGACATGGAATGTCCAGGGTGCAAGGGACTCAAAATCGTTCACGTCCGAGCTGTTCCGGGTGTCCACCAGCAATATGATGTGGAATGCCCCGTTTGCGATGGAACTGGAGAGCTTCCAAACACCGCCGAATTCCCAAACCATTGCCCTGCTTGTAGCGAACCTGTCCGTGCTGGGGAGATGTGGTGCGATCGGCATAAACCAGCAGAGCAACTTGAGTAGGCATTAAACTCAGATCAGTGTCAAGAAAGAAGAATTATATTCTTTAGAAACTGATTTTGTAGAAAAAAGCTTCATAATTACTTTAGTTTTGCCAATGAATATTACTCCTAATCAATCTAACAACCCGGGATTTGAGAGACAGAGTTGGTTTAGCAACCGCAAAGCTCTGGAATATATTACGTATTGTTTGAAAGCAGCCCGTCAGGACATCCGCATTGCTTCAGGATTTTTTACGATTCGCGGTTGAGGATTAATCCGACAATATACGACAAACAAAAATACTTATCTTTTAGTGGGGCTGGATGAGCCGGGAGAAGAATGCGCTCGGCAAGCTTTAATTGCAGAGATTATGCGGGATCTGCGAACTGGTTTAGACCGAGAACGGCGGCAAGCTGTGTCTGACCTAATAGAAAAAATCCAATCCCATCAATTTCAAATGGTTGATGCCCGAGCCACCGATCACCACGCCAAACTCTATATTATTGATGACTAAACAGCGATAATTGCTTCTTCAAATCTAACGGGGCGGGGGTTGCTAGAACGAATTGAAGCAGGTAATCTAGTAACAGATCGGCAAGAGGTGATTGCCTTAGTTCAAGAATTTGAAAAGTATTTTAAGACTGCTCATAATATCACTCAAGAAATTTTATCAGCGCTATTGAAATGGCTTCAATTTGCTAGCCCTTGGGATATTTATCTCAAAACCATGCTGGCTTTTGAGAATGTTCAACCCGTCCAGACTCGTTATCAAAAAAAGCCTGTTTCCTATCAGGTTAATATGATTGCTCAAACCTTGCGGCAGATTAAAGATTTCTCTGGCTCAATGCTGGTAGCCTCAACAGGTTTGGGAAAAACTGTAGTTGCAGTTCATGTCGCTCTGCACCTGCGCGATGAGGATGTTATTGACAATGTAATGATTATTGGTCCTAAGTCTGTCCGCAGCAATTGGCAGCGGGAAATGAGAGAAGCAGGCTTACACTGTGAATATTTCGTGCGGCAAGCTTTTGACAAGACAAGTTCTAAGCAAGATTCTAGTTTAGAAGATTTTCAGGAGATACAAAAATCTCTCGACCAACAGCGGTAGTTGCTCATTATTGATGAAAGTCACGAATTTAGGAATCGCTTCAAGCAAGACCTTTTTAATATGAAAAAGCAACCTTCAGAGCGGCAAGCTTTTATTCGCCTGCGAGAGTTCTGTCAAAAAGGGCAAGAAAATCTTAAGGTTTTACTGTTAACGGGATCTCCGTATGCTAGGGATATTGAGAATATTAACAATCAATTATTTCTGCTGCCTCACACTGCTGAAAGTCATGCCTTATTACCGGATTATGTCGATGATGCGAGGGCTTGGAAGGTCGGGAACGCTTCGGAGTTCGTCCAGCTTCCCGTAGCCAGCCAGCTTACCACTCCTCACGTTGCTAAATATTACGGTCAGCAAGAAGGGCAAGATATTTATATAAAATTTGGGGAAAACCACCGCTACATTCCCAAAGTAAAGTTACACACTATAACGTTTCCGCTTATTTTTGATACAGAACTCACGGACGCTATTCTTAACGGCTGCGTTGACCTGAATTCCCGCAACTCTATGTTTCGAGAAGTATTTAAACGAGTTGTAAAAATTGCGTGGGCTAGCTCTCCTCTCTCTCTTCAGGGAGTATTAGAAAGGGTGAGCGATACGCCGGGAGGAAGCAACGCTTATGAGTTAGAGAAACTTCAATTTACTTGGAGTCGCCAACAACGGCAGTCGGTGCTGAAGCCGCTGATAGACGAGTTAAAAAAATTCAATGAAAGTTCTGACATAAAACTGCAAGCTTTATCTAGCATTATTCAAAAAGCTCAAACTAATTATCAAAAAGTTATTATTTTTTGCGAACGCCATGCTACCGTTATCTACCTCCATAATTCGTTAAAAAAACTGCTTCCTTCTTTGCAAGTAACCGCAACTATCGAGTCTAACAATGATTCTCAAAAAATTGAGATGAAAGAAACAAAAGAAATAGAAAAGTTAATTAAGCAATTTGCTCCCATTGCCAACGCAGCAGAGGAGGAATCTGAGAAAACTTACGACGTTTTTATCTCGACAGATGCTCATGGAGTTGGCGTCAATATGCAAGATGCGTCGATCGTGATAAATTATGATATTGATTGGACTCCGATTGGACCAACCCAAAGAGCGGGCAGAATTTTACGGTTTTGGCATTTGCCTCGCACCATTGAAATTTATGCTTTTGTTCCGACTTTAACTTCACCCACAAAACTTCAGTATGATTTAGTGGAAATTCAGAAAAGATGGAAAAATTTAATAGTTCGCCATCAAGAGTCGAAAAAGCTGATTGATTTGCCAGTTTTAACAAGCGACGATACTCAAGAAATTAATTTAACAGCAATGGCTTCTCGAACTACCATTCAATCTGGTGAACTCAATCTGGAAGCCCTGGCGGATGTCGATATTTCTCCTTACTATCAACATACTGCTCAACTGCAACTAAACCGTAGGTACGCTGAAGGTATTGCCAACGATATAATTAGCGCTAAAATTTATTCAGAAGAAACCCCTTCTGTTTATATCCTCCTTTTACACAACAAAGCGTATCATGGAGTTTTTTACAACCCCCAAAAGCTTGAATTGCGCGAGCCAAACATTGTTAATGTTTTAGAAACCATTGCCTGTCATGAGGGAACAGAAATTGCTAATGTCGATTACGATGAAGTTGAGAAATTAAGCGATTCTTGCATCCAAGCTTGGTGTGAAAAACACGATGCAAAATGGGAAGAGGTCGAACGGATCTGTACACTGTACCTCAAGCCAGAAAAAGCAGAAGATGGGTTGGCAGATTTATTGATTTGACTTTCCAGTTCCCTGCTAAGAGTTCCCGATTGCCTTTGAGGGCGTCAAATTTTACAGGCTTTAAGCTGTGCCATCCATTCCCCAAACCCCACACGGCGAAAGCGAGTAGGCTCGGTCTTAGTAGGTTCCAGAACTTGCCAAGAGTGCCAGGGGAAATGACCGATTGGAAGAACACTGCGATCGGAAGCTGACTGTTTAGTGGTTAAATCCTTAAATTTAAGCCAGGTTCCGTTTTGCTTCCACCCCACAGCTTCTCCAAACTTGGTGTAATCTCGATTCACTTGAGAACTTTCCCAAATTTGGCGCTGAATGCCGAACCCAAATCGTGAGCCACTTGCTTCTCGCCAAAGTTGATCTAGAGTTTTGAGATGTTTACAGGGCATCGAGCGGATTTGTTCGGGTGTAATCTCGTCTACAGTTTGCTTAAGTGCCAAGGCATCCGTTGAAATCACCGCCTCTTTAAATAGATCACTGATTGCCGAATCCATCCAGGGCCAATCCTGAGCTTGCGCTGCTTTCTTCAAATCGTATGAAGGCCAAAAGCAACCCTGCTTAGAAATTGCGCCATTTGTCATGGTGGCGTTGCAAAGCCGTGTATCGCGAAAACCCGTAATACCCGTATCGGTCAAATCGGCTCGATCGAGATAAGCCGGATCATGCTTCAGTTCGCTGAAGTCAGCCGCTACCAGTTTTGCCCTAATCATAATCGCTCCCTGCAAATCGGCATCTCTAAAACGCGCACCATTCAGGCTAGCGTTGCTGAAGTTTGCCTCTTGGAGGATTGCCCCAGAGAAATTGGCTCTGGTAGCCTGAGTATAGGAGAGCAAAGCATTGGTTAAATTTGCTTCGCGTAAGTCAGTGTCAATCAGGTGAGTAGCAGCATCTGAGAAGTCTGCCCGTTGGAGATTGGCTCCTTGCAAGTTCGCCTCCGATAAATTTGCCTCTCGGAAAACATGGTGAGAAAAATCGGCACCGGCTAAGTTTTTACCCCTCCATTGCACAGCCCTCAAGTCAAAAATCTTCTCATAGGTACGCAGACGGTGCCAGTGGGAAAATTTGGCTAGGGCAAAGATAGCGATCGCACTTCCTCCCAATCCTCTTAATATCCACCAAACACTTTTTTTGTGCCACATCCTGAGTTACCCGCAGTAAAAATTTTGCCAGCCTATTCTAAGCCAAAATTGAGAAATTCTGTCTGCCGCCTCTCAAATTTGCCGTTGGCTTGCATTATAATTACCTTCGTGCAAATACCTGAGCAACATCAAATGCCAGCTTGTACATTCATCTAGCCAATTTAGAAACATTCTGTGAATATCTGCCTTCGATGTATTGGGCAGTGCCATATTTAAAACTGTGTTGCTCAGCGCTTCTAATTCTTGTTCTTGATGGTGGCGCATTGCGGTGCCAAGGGCAGGTGAAAATGCCACTTTCCGCATTCGTCAGCACAAAAAGCCAGGTTTTACTGCAATCACAATTAGGCTTCAGCCAAGATTATTTGTAACGCCCCAGGTTTTACTGCTGTGCCTTATGCAGCAGCCCGTGTAGAAACTTCTTCAAGAATAGAAAATAATTGGGTGCATCTCACTTTTGCAAATATATGAAAAAAGCGCGAAAATGAAAAAGCTAGTAAAACTGTGAAAAAAGATGA
>NZ_JAUBRM010000012.1:0-103234 GCF_036701905.1 Microcoleus sp. MON2_D5 | reverse complement strand
TTTACCGAACTGCATGGAGGAACCGTTCAAGCAGACAGCTTAGGACAGAACTTAGGGGCTACATTTACCATCCGGCTGCCGTTAAACATTGTCGAGCCAGAACCCTCTTCTGATGACAGACATTCAGAAAGTGCGACAGATTTAACAGGAGTGTATGTCTTGGTGGTGGATGACGATGCAGATATGCGGGAGTTGGCAGCATTCACCCTGATGCAATCTGGCGCACAAGTTAGGACAGCCGCTTCGGGGGCACAGGCGTTGACTCTCCTGAATCAATCTGTCCCCGATTTGCTGTTATGTGACATAGGGATGCCAGAGATGGATGGTTATTCCCTGATTCGGCAAATTAGAAAGTGGTCTCCCCAACAGGGAGGCACGATTCCAGCGATCGCACTTACTGCCTATGCCGGAGAGATGAATCAGCAGCAAGCCTTAGCTGCCGGATTTCAGATCCATGTATCCAAGCCTGTTGAACCTGAGGAATTGGTCAATGCGATCGCCCGTTTGCTGAGATCGGCCAGTTAAATACAGGTGACAACTCCTACACCAAGTGAGTACAGTATGGTGTAGGCTTCTGAGCGACTCCTGCTATTGCATAGGACATTGACTGAGCTTTAAAAGCGGGTTGCCCCACCGCTCTATTTTTAATAACAATTGCTGCATTATGATCGCGGTCAAGACTGCACCCGCAATGAGGACAGTCATGCCAGCGAATATGCAGCTTTTTTGGTACTTTCTCACCGCAATTAGAGCAATCTTGTGAAGTATTATGGGGGCTTACTGGGACAACCAACAAACCAGCATTTGAGGCTTTGTTTGTTAATATCGACAGAAAGCTTGACCACCCAGCGTCCAACACAGATTTAGCTAATCTTGTACGAGCTAGACCTTTAATATTTAAATCCTCGTGCGCGATTACGTCATATTTTGATAGCAGCCAATTAGCTGTCTTGAAGTGAAAATCTTTGCGCTTATCAGCTACTTTTTTGTGACACTTTCCTAACTCGTTAACTGCCTTCTGCCTCCGGCTACTGCCTTTCTTGCGACGTGACACTCGCTTTTGAATTACCCGTAAGCGTTTTTGTTCTTTACGGTAATATTGGGGAATAGCGACTGTTTCGCCCTCAGAGGTTGTCAAAAACTCCTTCAGTCCTACATCAATACCTGTTATCGAACGAGGATTAAAGTCTGGCTTAATCTCTGGAACTGTCTTGTCTTCTAGGGAGAGCGTAAGGTAGTAACCATCAGCTTTCTTGGTGACAGATGCGGTTTTGATTTTGAACCCATCAGGGATAGGGCGATGCAAGACAATTTTAACTTTCCCAAACATCGGCAAGTTAATCAAGTTGCCACGTAAGAATCCCTCTTTCACCTGTGGATACGTAAAGGTGCGATAGCGATTGCGAGCCTTGAAACGAGGTTTTCCGCTACGTTTCCCGCTGCTGTCACCTTTCAAGAAACGGTCAAATGTTATCTTAACTCGCTTAACTACATCTTGCAGGACTTGCGAATATATCTCGCCATACCAAGGATGCGTTTTCTTGAGTTGAGGTAACGTTTTCTTTTGCGAATAATAATCAGGATTGTCTCGCAGTTCAGGTAGGTGGCAGACGAGAGGGCAGGCGTTAACAGGAGAACGGTTTTGTTCGTACCAATTAAATCTGTCAGCCAACAGAAAATTGTACTGAGCTCCTAGCATGGATAGCCATCTGTCTAGCTCAATGACCTGTTGTTTTGTTGGACGTAGTTTGTACTGGTAAGCCGTTCTCATGGTTGCACTCCTTGAATGTCAAGTTAGCATTATTGTGTTCGCATCGACAACACAGCATGAAGAACAAGAACCTCCACATCCGATTGTCTGAGAAACGACTCAATAAACTGAGAACGATCGCGGAGGCAAGAGAAAAAACCATCACCCAGATGGTAGAGGCATGGATTGATCGACTGTCCCTGACATTTACTGACTGACTCGCTTTCCCTACGTCAGTCGCGCATTCATCCCACACTGATTTATTGGGGGTACTCCGCTACGCCTCGATAAATCCCCCTCTAAATTCAGTGTGGGATGAATGCTGTTTAAGCTAACCATGTTCTCAATCTCTTGAACCAGTGTTTCTGGGGCTACAGGTTTGGCGATGTGCCGTTGAAAACCAGCAGCAAGTGCCTGCTGCTGATTCATCTCTCCAGCATAGGCAGTTAGTGCGATCGCAGGAATCTTATTTTCTTGTTCTGATTCCAACAGGCGCACCTGATGCATCAGCATATAGCCGTCCATCTCCGGCATCCCGATGTCACTAAGTAGAATGTCTGGCTTCGATTGCGTCAGTGCTTGTAAGGCTTCGCTAGCGGATGCTGCTGCCGTCACTTCTGCACCTGCTTGTTCCAAGACAAAAGCGAGGAAATTACGCGAGTCTGCTTCATCATCCACAACCAAAACCCGGATGTTTGTAAGAGGTAAAGTCTCAGGAACAGTCGCGAACGAGTTAGTCGTAGCGGTTTCATCGTTCGGCGCGACACTTTCCCTTCTCAACGGCAGTCTGACTGTAAAAGTCGCCCCTTGTCCCTCTCCTAGACTGTCTACTGTAACAGTTCCTCCGTGCAACTCGACGAGGTGACGCACGATCGCCAACCCTAACCCTAATCCCCCAAACCTACGGGTTGTAGTGCTATCCGCTTGTCGGAAATACTCAAACACATGGGGCAAAAAGTCTGGAGAAATTCCCTTGCCGGTGTCACTCACCTGAATTTGTGCCTCAGACCCGATTTGCTCTAATGTGATTTCTATCTGTCCCCCAGTTGGGGTGAACTTAACCGCGTTGGATAGCAGATTCCACACCACTTGTTGTAAGCGGGTTGAATCACCGGAAACTTGACAAATACCCGGTTTAAATCGCATCTGAATTTCAATTGACTTTGCCTCTGCTGCCAGACGGACTGTTTCCATTGCCGCTTTAATGATGGATGGCAAATTAACGGGACAGACATTGAGGCTCAACTTTCCCTGAAGAATTCGAGAGACATCGAGCAAGTCTTCAATCAGTTGCGCTTGCAATTTAGCGTTGCGCTCGATCGTTGCTAGCGCACGAGCTGTGGCTGTTTCATCCAGCTTGCGACTGCGAAGGAGCTTTGTCCAGCCCAGAATCGGATTAAGGGGCGATCGCAACTCATGGGACAACACGGCTAAAAACTCATCCTTAATCCGGTTCGCTGACTCTGCTTGTGTGCGAGCACGCTGTTCGGCTTCATAAAGCCGAGTGTTTTCAACAGCCACCGATGCCATTTGTGCCAGTTGCACCAGAATCGCTTCGTCTTCTTCTGTAAACTCACCTTCGTATTTATCGGATAGCTGGATTAACCCAATGTTGCGTCCGTCTCGTCCCACGAGAGGAGCAACCAACCAACCGCGCATGGGGGGATGCCTGTATGCTGCATCGCCAAACCCTTTCCACCTGGAGTCAGCTTCCAGTTCTGCCTGGGTCATTCGCATGGATCGGTTCAAATGACAAGCACAGGCATAGATTCCAGATCCATCCGTCTGGTCGTTATAATCTTGCCACTGGGCATACTTGTCGGACAGGTAAACAGCATTAATTGCCTGTGTCCAGTTTTGATCGATTGTCAGGCTGGTGACCGACTGGTGAGTGCCAATGATTTGATATGCCTGCCGGGTAATGACGTGCAGCACTTCTTCAACAGAAAGGGTTGCGTTGATTGCTAAGGCTGCCTGCGTCAATCCATGTAGTTGGCGGCTATACTGCTGCTCTTTGATCAGCGCTTGTATTCGCATCTCCTCGGCCTGCTGCCGCTCCAGTTCAGTGGCAACCCGTATGGCAAAAATTGTCAGCAGGGATTCTGCAAGCTGAACATTTTCCAACGGCTTGCCGTCCATCACGCCCAGCAACCCTAACGGTTTGCCTGCCAAGTCAAAGAACGGAATTGCCACATAGCTTTCCACCTTCAAGGGTTCTAGAAGGGGAGCTTTGGGAAATAACGCTTGCACACCACGGGGGTAGCAACACATTTTTTGTTGTCGAATAACTTCTCGGCAAGGTGTGTCCTGCAACAGATATTCAAAGTTGTCGATAATTTGACCTTGGGCACAAGCCGCGATTGTTGTAATCACTTCTTTGTCGTCTCCAGTGACCAAACCAATATAGGTATAATCGCTTCCCAGTGCCTTCGTGAAGTGTTGTACCAGAGCCGAAAAAAATGCCTCACCCGTCACGGTAGAAACGCCCTGCGTCACCTCTAGCAGAGCCGCATCCAGTAGAGCAATTTTACGCGCTGCTAGCCGTAGCTCTAATTCGTCCACAACCATTGCCGCCAAATCTGCTAAAGTTGCTGTTTGCTCATCGGTTAAGGCATCGCGCGGTTTCGTATCTAACAAACAAAGGGTACCCAGGTTAAAGCCATCGTGAGTGAGCAACGGCGCACCCGCATAGAAACGCAGACCGGGTTCATTTTGTACGAATGGATTACAGGTGAGGCGCTTGTCTTGCCTGGTGTCGGGAATGACTAGAACATCGTTAGATAACAGCGCCAAGCTGCAAATGGTAGCATCCCGTTGCACTTCCCGTAGATCAAAGCCGTAGCAGGACTTGAACCAGGCTCTCGATTCGTCTATCAGAGAGACTAGGGCGATTGGCACATCAAACATACGAGCCGCTAGTGACGTAATGCGATCGAATGCCGCTTCAGTTGGAGTATCCAGAATCTTGTATCGCCGCAGTGCCTCTAATCGTTCCGCCTCATTTGCTGGCAAAAGAGCGGTTAGGGCAATGGGTTTAGAAGAAGTTTCAGTCATGGGTTGTGAGTCAACGGGCGAGTGGAGAATGGGAAATGCAAGGGGAATGAGGTTGCGTTATTCAGAGGTGCCTGACCAAGGCAGCGTTAGCAGCGCTTAACGAAGTTATCGCCTGAATCAGGTCTTCTGGCTCTACAGGTTTAGAAATATGCTGTTGAAAGCCGGAGGCGAAAGCAATGGCGACCGGACAGGCATCAATCAAGGTTTGTAACGTCTGGTTGCTTAAGCACGATCGCCTCTTGAAGCACGAGAGTTCGAGGAGGAATTAGACAAATTCAGCAATATATAACATTTGCTATATCTGATTGTCTGCCACTAGGGGGATATATTTATCTACCTTGCAGGAGAAGTGGGCCCACAATGCCGGAGGTGTTGCTAAGCTGATGTGCATCTAAGGAGTTAGATGCACATCAGCTTAGCAACACCCATTGAACCAAAGGGGTTGATACAGGCGATATCCATTTTATTTTAACGTCCTGAGCAGCGAACCATCTCGCCACAGCATCTGCCTTAAGGGAGATCTTCCTTAGGAAGCAACTCAGCTTGAATCGAGAAAATCCTCTTAGTACCTATGCTGGAAAGATTCCACTTAATCCCTAATTTCTAGGACAATTCGGTACTTTTCGGTATTTTCCGCTCCAACCCTCTTACCAATTCCCGCAGCACGTCAGTTTTATGTAGCAGATCGATCGGCAGCAAGCCCATGCTGCCGGATTTGGGATACATATCTCGAAGCCTGTCGAACCTGAAAAATTGGTGAAAGCGATCGCACATTTGCTAAGACACTGAAGGACTTGAGTTTTGGGTACGTTGGATCTTGATTCCCTAACAATAACTGGCATAATAGGTAAATAGGCAGAACTAACCGCAATGAATGTAGAACGTACAAACTCCTTGAATCATCGAAAAGAGTTTACTGTAAATTTTCCTCAAGAGCTATGTACAGACTGTCAGGCGATCGAAGCTCGATTTGGGGCGATCGTAGACCATATGGCTGAGGCATTCATTTGCATTAATTTAGAGTGGTACTGCACCTATGTCAACCGTAAAGCAGAGCAGCTTTTAAATAGGAAGTGGCAAGACCTAATTGGCAAAAAGATATGGACAGTATTTGCGGTCGAGCCTACCTCTGAGCTATATAAGTATTGTCATCGAGCGAGCGTAAAGCAAACTGCAATCGAGTTTGAAGAACACTATCCCTCACTCAACAAGTGGTTGAGAATTCGCGCAATCAAGAGTGAAGATAGCTTACTCTTTTACTTCCAAGAAACCGCCGAAACATCTCAAGCTGAGCGACAATTGAAAGCCGAAATCACAAAGTGCCAGCAGGTGGAAGCGACCCTTCAGAAAGAACAGGACTTTTTGAAGGCAATCCTAAACAACGTTCAAGCTGGCATTGTCGCTTGCGATGCAGATGGCATATTGACGGTATTTAACCAAGCAGCTAAAGATTTTCATGGATTACCTCAGCAGCCAGTTCCACCGGAGCAATGGGCTGAGTATTATAACTTGTATTTGCCCGACGGCAAAACACCCATGAATACAGAGGATATTCCCCTGTTCCAGGCCTTGCAAGGACACAACGTTCGTGATGTGGAAATGATGATTGTTCCGCAGCAGGGAACCCCGCGAATGCTGTTAGCAACTGGACAGGCGATTATTGCCGCCAACGGCGAAAAACAAGGTGCTGTTGTCGTGATGCACGACATTACACAACGCAAGCAGGCAGAAACTGCTCTGCGTGAGGGTGAAGCGAAATTATCCAGCATCTTCCAAACTATTCCTGATGGCATCACTATTTTAGATTCTACCGGACAGATTATTGCCGCAAATAGGGCAGCAGAGAGGATTTTAAGATTAACTAGCAGCGACATTGTGGAGCGAGGCTATAAAGATCCATCCTGGTTCATTACAACCGTGGAGGGTCATCCTTTCCCAGAAGATGAACTGCCGTTTGCCAGGGTTATGCAAACAGGTCAGGCTATTTATGGCATTGAACATGCCATTAACCATGCCGATGGCACCCGCACGATTCTCTCGATCAATGCTTCCCCTTTGTTTGACGCAGAAGAAAAAATTATCAATATCATTGCTGCTTTCAGCGACATTACTGAACGCAAGCAAACCGAAGACGAACGAGTACAGCTTGTTAAAGAACAGGCAGCCCGTGCTTTAGCAGAGGTTTCTCAGGAAAAATCAGCATTTTTAGCGGAAGTGAGTGCTATCCTTTCCTCTTCGCTAGAGTATGAACAAACTCTCCAAAGCGTTGCAAAGCTGGCAGTTCCTTATTTTGCAGATTGGTGTAGTGTCGATCTGCTGAATGACGATCGCACAATCAGTCGTGTTGCAGTTGCTCATTCAGATCCCGAAAAAGTGAAGTTGGGCTGGGAGTTGGCTCAACGCTTTCCCAGACATCTCGATGATGGGTATGGCATTACTAAAGTCATGCAAACAGGACAGGTTGAAATTGGGATTGAGATTACAGATGAACAGTTAGTTGCCACAGTGCCGAATGCTGAATACCTGGAAATCTTACGTGGAGTTGGGTTAAAGTCCTGCATCATTGCACCGCTACAGGCACGCGGGCGCGTGTTGGGTAGCATTACCTTTGTGTTTACTGAATCCGATCGCCGCTATCGCCTGGAAGACATTGGTCTGGCTGAAGATTTGGCTCAGCGAGCAGCGATCGCCATTGATAACGCTCGTCTCTATAATGAAACCCAACAAGCGCAATTAGCTGCCGAACTCGCCGCTAACCGGACGGCTCGACTGCTGGCGGTGATGACGGCTTTGTCTGAATCGCTAACCGCGGCTCAAGTGGCTCATGTGATTATTGAACAGGGAATGTCCGCACTGGGAGCGAGTTCTGGTTTGGTTGCCGTATTAAACCAGGATGGAAGCGAACTGGAGATTATTCAAGCGATCGGCTATGAGCACGTAGGAGACTTTCAGCGCAGTTTTTCACTTCATGCACCCTATCCTCTCGCAGAAGCTGTGCGAAGTGGGCAACCTGTTTGGGTAGAAACTATTGAAAACCGAATTGCCCGTTATCCTCATTTAGCCGAAGCGTATGCCAAGGCTGGTTCAGAAGCCTGGATTTCCGTGCCATTGTTGATTGAAGGACAAGCCGTTGGTGGGCTATCGCTCGGTTTTTCGACTTTTCCCCAGCTTTGTGAGAGCGATCGCGCTTTCGTTTTGGCATTGGCACAGCAGTCGGCGCAGTCGATCGACCGAGCACGGCTCTACGAGTCAGAATCGCAAGCACGGACACAAGCAGAAGCAGCTAACCGAATTAAAGATGAGTTCTTAGCTGTCTTGTCGCACGAATTGCGAACTCCGTTGAATCCGATTCTGGGTTGGACTCGACTGCTGCGAAGGGGAAGCCTGGATTCTGGCAAGACGGCGGTAGCTCTCGAAACGATTGAACGCAATACCCAGTTGCAAGTTCAACTGATTGAGGACTTGCTGGATATTTCTCGCATTCTGCAAGGCAAGCTGAGTTTGAACTCTACTCCTATTAATTTGAAAACAACTCTTAAAGCTGCGCTCGAAACAGTTAGTTTAGCCGCCGAAGCGAAAAACATTCAAATTCAAACTTACCTAGAACCCAATGTCGGCGAGGTGTTAGGAGATGCTACCCGATTGCAACAGGTTGTCTGGAATTTGCTCACAAATGCCATTAAGTTCACCCCAACAGGAGGTCGAGTTGAAGTTGAGCTAAAAAGGATTGATTCCTATGCTCAAATTCAAGTCAGGGATACAGGGAAAGGGATTAAGCCAGAATTTATTCCCTATGTATTTGACACATTTAGACAAGCCGATAGCAGTATTACCAGAACATTTGGTGGGTTAGGGCTGGGATTAGCGATCGTGCGTCACGTCGTTGAGCTACATGGTGGAACTGTCAAAGCCGAAAGTTTTGGAGAAGGACAGGGAGCAACATTTACTGTCACACTTCCCTTATTAGCCAGAAGCAATGATGCAAACAGCGACCACAACGATAATCTATCACTCAAAGCTCACACTTCACCCTTGGCTAGATTATGTATCCTGGCCGTCGATGACGAAGTAGACAATTTAGAGTTAGTTCAATGTATTTTGGAGGAAGCGGGAGCCACAGTGATATCTGTATCTTCAGCAAAAGATGCGCTACAAAAGCTCAATGAATCTAAGCCAGATGTTTTGATTGCTGATATTGGAATGCCACAAATTGATGGCTATATGTTGATTCGTCAAGTCAGACAACTATCTACACAGGAGGGAGGAGAGATTCCCGCGATCGCCCTCACAGCGTATGCAGGTGAGGCAAATCAACAGCAAGCACTAGCAGCCGGATTTCAAAGGCATCTTCCCAAGCCTGTTGAGCCTGAAACGTTAGTGGAGACAATTGAGAAATTGCTTCATCCAATAGAGTAATTTTAATTCCGGTTGTACTCCTGATGATTGTTGACTGTTGGCTGTTAACGGTCAGTCGAAAAACTGAATGAGATAAATTCCGGTTGCAGCGGAATAGTCAAATCCCGTCAACTGTCAACAATTCCCGATGGTGCAACCGGAATTGATAGAATTCATCTGCGTTAATCTGTGTTTATCTGCCCTCATCTGCGCTGAAAAAAAGATAATTTCTCCGGCTGCAGATGACAAGGGATTGACGCTGATTCACGCAGAGGTCGAGAAGAGAGATAGGAATAATTCCCATGCTAACAGGTTTGATATGATGGTTGAGTGTTGATTGTTGACTCGATTTTACGCCCGACGATGAAGCGCGGATTTAATATAAGGCAGAGTATTAGACAGAGTGGAAATTAAGATTCAGCTACCTCGGTACAAGGATTTCAAGTTGATTATTGGAGAGGTCTTTTGAGTATAGTCTGGGAAGAAAATGTCACGAATTGAGGGCTAGCCTAATGCTGCTTGGCTTAGATGTATGAATAGGCTCTGCTAAGGCATTGCTCCCCAAACCCCATAATATATCGTTGACACCAGCCCTGGGCCCACAACGCGGGAAATTTTAACTTTGACCTACAGTTGGGAAATTCCGATCGCAATCGCAACTAATATCGATCGCCCCCAGCATCTCCAAATCATCTCAAATTCAGTTCACCACTCCACCAGCCCACCAGTCCCTTCCGGGACACGGCTGTCATGCCGTGTCCTCACCCGCAGCACTACTTGAGACGCCAAGGGGAACAACCCCCTGATAACTTACCTGCGACAGCCTTGGGCGATCGCCCTTAACACCGCTAGCCGCACTTCTGGATGAGATTTCTCAAGCCCGTTAGCCCGAAAAATCCAGTGTCCGGCGCCCGCGTGCTCGATCGCAATCTTCTGTCCGTCAGGCAAAACTATTTGCCACCAATTCAACACTGTGGCTTTAATAAGGTGGCACTGAATTTCGTTCAGTTGAACCTCCATTAATTTCAGTTGACGCATGATTGGATTTTGGGCAGATGACTTCATGATTTTTCTCATTAAATGAATTCGACTGTTTCTCGGCTTTGATTTCACTTTGCCGATTTTTGAACTTAACTTCACCTTCCGAAGTTTTCGCCTTAACTTCCCCTTCCGAAGTTTTCGCCTTAACTTCCCTTTTACCACCTTTAGGGCCAACTTTGACTCCAAAACCTTTAGACTTAACTTTTCCTGGGGCAGAAGTTGAAGTCTGTTCCGTTGCCGGCTTCTTAAACTCCGCGTCTAATTGGTCTAAAATCTCCTCTTGTTCCGGGGTATGTTCCGCTGGCTGCTCTAAATTTCTGGGATTGTATTCGCCAACCAACCTTGCCAAAAACTCCGAAATTGACAGTCCGGCTGCGGCTGCTTTTTTGGTTAAAAGGGCGTAGGTGTCGGTTTTAATCCGAATTTGTTTGAGCCGGAGGTTGGGATTGTTGTCAACTGTTTCGGCAATAGTTACTGCGGTAATCCTTTCTTTTGGTATGACATCGACAACTTCTTGCCACTTTTCCTGTAAACGACAGTCGCCATATTGGTCGGTGATTGCGTGTTTGAACAAAGGGACAACTTGAGCAACGCAGCTAGGCAAAATCTCAAATCCGGCTTTAATTAAGCGCAGGCAAATGCCAGCAGCTTTGATAATTTGCGTGCAGTAAAAATACTGCCTGCCTAATGCTTGTTCGCAGTAACTTTTAAAAGTTTTGAACTTGTCTTTGTACAATCGCAGTTTTCGGATCGCGTCTAGCATGATTCCTTGACGCACGTAGTCTAGGAATCCCCTTTTAATTTCGCCTGTCAGGTAGTCTAAATCGTGAAAGGGAGATTGATTGTGGATTTCTTCTTCAAAGTCTAGCAGCGGGCCTGCAAAGTGAAAGTTGGAGGCGACATCGCCTAGGTAGAAGTTGTCAATTGATGTGGACATGATCTGGAATGGTTCGAGAAAGGGCACGATACCACGGAAGTTGTGCGATCGCAAAGGAGAAGTTTTGGTCTGGATCTTTGATACAATTTTGAGTTGTGTTGTCCTGTGAGGTCGATCGACCTTTTACATGGCATCACCTCCTCGGAGTTGAGGAAAAGAGGCTTGAGGTATGCGCCCAAGCCGCAAAAATACGCTTGGGTATGCAGGCACAATTGATAGACACGAAAAATCCGGCGGTTCTTCAAACCTGCATTTTGACGAAAGGAGGGTCGCCCTGTTGCCTTTGTTTTGCCTATCTACTAGCAGTTTAGTGCCAGGTTGTGAATTTGTCAAGCACTATTTTGCTAGCAATTAACTGCTATAATTGATGGAAGCTAAAGATCAAGAAACCATAACCTTGAAAAACCTTAGAGAAAGTGCAAATTTGACCCAACCCGAACTTAGTCGTCGAATGGGGGTAGGAATTCGCATTATTGGCGATTGGGAACGAGGAGAATCCATTCCTCGCTTCGATCGGGCCATTGCTCTGGCGCGCGAGCTAGGCGTACCACTAAAAACACTTGCTAGATGTATGGGACTAGATGTAACCAAAATTCCCGACGACCTACCAACTCTCGCGCCAGAGCGATCGGACAACTAACAAGTACAGCGAAGTCATGGTCTTGATATTTGATACAATTTTGAGCTGGGCCGTCTCTGTGAGGTCGATCGACCTTTTACATGGCATCACCTCCTCGGCGTTGAGAAAAAAGGGGCTTGAGGTATGCGCCCAACCCGAAAAAACGCTTGGGTATGCGAGCACAATTGATAGACACGAAAAATCCGGCGGTTCTTCAAACCTGCATTTTGACCAAAGGAGGCTCGCCCAACCGCTTTACTATCTCCTTCTTCGTAGTTTAGTCAGACTTATTGTTTTTTTCAAGGGTAAACTACGAAATATTCTGCACCATGAATCAAGAAGTACGGGATTTATACGAAATGAGCCTTGCAGAAATTAGAGAATACAGGGGCTTGAGTCGCCGAGAGCTTAGCCAGCAACTGACGGGGAAAGTCTCTGAAGATACTTTGTATTCAATAGAAAAAAGAAAACAAAAACCCAGAGTTGATACTGCAATAGCCATCTGTACAGCGCTAAATATTAGCTTGAAACAGTTCTGTCACTCGATCGGGCTAGATGTTTCAGGACTTGTTGATGATTACGTTCCGCCGAGGAACAGCTAACAAACAGAGCTAAATCATGGTCTTGATATTTGATACAATTTTAAACTTGGCTGTGAGGTCGATCGACCTTTTACATGGCATCACCTCCTCGGCGTTGAGAAAAAAGGGGCTTGAGGTATGCGCCCAACCCGAAAAAACGCTTGGCTATGCAGGCATAATGGGTAGACACTACAAATAAGGCGGTTCTTCAAACCTGCATTTTGACGAAAGGAGGCTCGTTGAGCTGCCTTTATTGTTCCTACCAACATGAAGTTTACGTCTGATCCGAGTTTTTGTCAAGACGTTTGCATCATGAATATTTCGTCCTATGATAGAAGAAGATTTACAAGAAAAGGAGAAGTCTCCATTGAGACTACTCAGAGAACAAGCTGGACTAACACGCCCTCAAGTCAAAGAAAAAATCGGAATTTCCGAGCGAAGACAAGCTGACTGGGAATTAGGCAAGGCTCTACCTAACGCTGAAAACATACTTGCTATGGCTAACCTGTACCAGGTTTCTCTAAAAACTATGTTTGAGGTTTTAGGATTAGACGTAACCAAAATTCCCGATGACTTACCAAGTCGAGCGCCCTCACCGAACGACAACTAACAAGCACAGCTAAATCATGGTGTTGACATTTGATACAATTTTGAGTCAGGCTGTGAGGTCGATCGACCTTTTACATGGCATCACCTCCTCGGCGTTGAGGAAAAGAGGCTTGAGGTATGCGCCCTTCCCCGGAACATACGCTTGGGTATGCAGGCACAATTGATAGACACGAAAAATCAGGCGGTTCTTCAAACCTGCATTTTGACGAAACGAGGCTCGTGCTCGCCGCCCTTTGTCATGTCACCTTTGTCTCATTATGAGATGTCAATTTAATTTTTTCAAGTATGACATCTCAATATGAGATTTTACGATCCAATGTCATCAAGAAAAGAACGAAGACAGGAGGGCAATTCACCATTGGAAGCCCTAAGAATCCACAAAACCGACTTATCACAAGATGAGTTCGCTTTTAAATGTGGGATTCCGCGCGCCACCTATCACAGATGGATATCTGGAGCAACAGAGCCCAAATTTTCTCTCGAACAGTTGAAAGCAATTTGCCGCGAACTACAAATAGAAAAAATAGATGAACTTCCAGAGAGCTTTGGCCCGAAGAAGCAATCAAACCAAACCAACAGTTAAAAAATTACTGCTGATACAATTTTGAGTCAGGCTGCAAGGTCGATCGACCTTAACCCGACCAGGATCGAACCTACCCTTGGAAGGGGGGGAGAGGTAGATTGTAATAATGATTAATCTTTAATTGGGCAGGAACTTCAATGCTAGTAAAGCTCTTTTGATGCCTGTTGAAATGTGGCGCGATCGTTGAGATGTGGAAAAGGCTTGTCAGGAGGAACAGATACGCCAAGGAAGTGACACAAGGGTTCCCAACCCTCCTTCACTTGGTAAACTAACAGGCGCTCTGGTGGAACCAAACGTTTGACTTCTTCAATGTGTTGATTGAAAATTCCGATCGCGTAGGGTTTATCCTCAAATTTCCCTTGAAAATCCTTCACCCAAACATCTTTATCTGCCATGCGGAAGATGCGAACTAGATTCCGCAGCTTTGGAGAAAATGGGAGCGATAAAGCCATCTTTAGCTTCTTCCAGCCTTTTGGCCCTGCTTGGTAGATTGTTTTCAAGGTACTCTCATACCAACTATCTGCATCTCGAATACTCAACAGAACTTTAGCATCAGGATAGTGCTGCATAAGTTGACTATAGTAACGATAACCTGGGTAATCTACTATTGCTTGGTAGCCATCAAACAAAGCATCCCAATTGACAGGTTTTCCCTGACTGGCATCCTCCCAGAACTTTACATCACAAGGGTGTGTTAGAAGTTCTACCATGTGGTAGCATTTACTAAAACCGAGTTCTTCTAAAGCAGCTTTGATAGATAGCGTTCCCGTTCGTCCAAAACCTGCACCAATCACCTTAATTGCCATAAATTCCTCAATATTCTGCTTCCATTAAAAGTCGAAGCCCACTGCCTCAATTGTAGATCAGGCGATCGCGCAACAGTTCTGGTACTAGGGTATAGATTTTCCCCCCTAGGTGTAGCGACCTGCAATACTAAACGCTCTGTCCCTGCAATGCTGCGATTTTTGAGGATGGATTAATTGCAACTGAAATTACTGTTCAGCCAGGATTAACTGCAACACAAACCCAGGGCTAACTGCAAATGAGCCTGCAATCATCCATTTCGACCGGAATTAACTGCAACTGATCGATGTCTAGAGGGTGACAAGGATCTTTCATCGCTCAATCCGTGACTTTCCCTCTCAAAGCTTTAATCTGCCCTCGCTTGGTTTTGCTGTCGAGACGCTTGCGCTGGGAACTACGAGTTGCTTTGCTGGGTTTGCGCCTTTTCGGTATGACGATCGCACTTTTAATCAGTTCTTGCAGCCGTCTCAAAGCCTCCTCCCGGTTTTGTTCCTGGCTGCGGTGTTCCTGGGCCTTGATCACAATCACACCTTCGGAGGTGATGCGCTGGTCGTTGATTTGCAACAAACGCTCCTTGTAGCGATCGGGCAATGAGGAAGCTGGGATATCAAAGCGCAAGTGAATCGCACTCGCCACCTTATTTACATTTTGTCCCCCCGCGCCTTGAGAGCGAATCGCACTAATCTCGATTTCGCGATCGTCTATGAACACAGTGTTAGAAATTTGTAGCATGATTCATCAGTGAGATTAAAGATACCGGGAAAGCAGTGCATCTTTTATATATAACTTAATTTAGTAGATCAATTATTTACACTTCTTAGCTGTCAGGATGAATTCGATGAGTCTTTTTCTATCCCATAACTCTATGTCGTTAGATTCAGCAAGGTTGTAAGCATTTTCGGTAAATCTGTTGTTGGTGATGACTCTTCCTTTATTTCCTTTGTAATGTCTGACTGCTCCTGCTACTTCTTGAACTGCTTTAATCCCAACTGGATTTTTGCTTCTTTTCGCTTGAACCACTGTTTTTAATCCATCTTTGTATAAAATTAAATCCGCCCCATAATCTTGACTATCTTGAGTTAAAGTAACACCATAACCAAAGTTTCTAAAATGGACATCAAGAAATCTTTCAAACTCTTTTCCTGTCATTTCATCTACTTCCAAAATTCCACTATCTAATAAACGTTTTTTTTCCTCTTCTTCTAAACGTTTTTGCTCTTCTTCCCAACGTTCTTCTTCTTTCCATCTATCAACTACCGATTTCGCAATAGCAACGGCAACGGCAGCGCCTCCTACTATAAAAGGCCACATAAAATTACATTTATTTAAAAGGATTATTTATTATACCAGATTTCCTCAGTGTAGTTATCTACCAATATCACAAGCACATTGTGATCTTAATTACTGATAAATTAAACGTAAAATCCTCTGCTTTTAGGGCCCCGACCTTGGACTTGGGCTTTTTGTCTGCACTCAAGTTCAAGTATTATTGACACAGTTAAAGATCGCCCGAACGATCTTTAACGACGAATATATAGCAGATTGCAGGTTTAGGAAGTAAACCGCTTATCGTCCAATCTCCGTAGAGACACGGCAGCGCCGTGTCTAAAGCTGCACTTGATAAACCTGGGATACGCTGTATTAAAAGCTATCTCGAAAACCAACGTCAAGGGATTTTATAGTTTAGAACTGTAACAAAACTTTAATCACACCCAAACCGTAGGTTTAGCAAAAATTACTGCGGATACAGTGACAATGGGCAAGGCTGTAGCCTAAGATCGGTTTAAATTGTCAGTATCATCTCAAGGCAAGGGTGCAAAATGGCAGATATCAACGGCACGATGATGCAATATTTCCACTGGTACATTCCCGATCGAGGAACCCTGTGGGATGAGGTGAAAAATCAAGCGAAAGAATTGGCTGATGCGGGTTTTACGGCACTGTGGCTGCCGCCAGCTTACAAAGGAAGTGGCGGGCAAAGCGACGTAGGATATGGGGTTTACGACTTATTTGATTTGGGAGAATTCGACCAAAAAGGTTCAATTCGCACCAAATATGGTACTAAGCAGCAATATTTGGATGCGATCGCAGCCCTGCACAAATCTCAGATTCAAGTCTATGCCGATGTAGTTATCAACCACAAAATGGGTGCAGATGCAGCAGAGATATTTAAGGCAACTCCTTATCCTCAAAACAATCGGCTAAATCCCAAAGGTGGATTGCAAGAAATCAAAAGCTACACTCATTTTAACTTTCCCGGACGCCAAGGTAAATATTCCCAATTTGAATGGCACTGGTGGCATCTTGACGCAGTAGACTACAACGAATACAATAAAGACGATCGCAGCACAGTCTATTTGGTAGAAGGTAGAAGTTTTGATGACTATGTTGCCCTAGAAAATGGCAATTTTGCATATTTAATGGGGTGCGATCTGGATTTTCAGGAGCAAGGGGTACGAGATGAAATTACACGCTGGGGTAAGTGGTATCTCGACACAACAGGTGCCGACGGTTTCCGTTTAGATGCAATCAAGCACATATCGTCTTGGTTTTTCCCGGAATGGTTGGATGAATTGGAGCGATATGTCGGCAAAGATTTGTTTGTTGTCGGTGAGTATTGGGCACCAAATATCGATATCCTGCACTGGTATGTCGGTTCAGTTAAGGGCAAAATGTCAGTTTTTGATGTGCCGCTGCATTACAACTTTCATTACGCCAGCCAACAGGGCGGTAACTACGATATGCGGCGCATCTTAGACGGTACAATGATGCAGCAGCAACCGACTCATGCAGTAACGTTTGTCGAAAACCACGATTCCCAACCGCTGCAAGCACTTGAATCTGTGGTAGAACCCTGGTTCAAACCTCTTGCTTATGCGATTATTCTATTGCGAAAAGAAGGTTATCCCTGCGTTTTCTACCCGGATTATTACGGTGCAGAATATGAAGATTGGGGGCGTGATGGCAATCGGTACAAGATTGTTATGCCCTCTCATCGATCGCTAATTGACAAGTTTCTCCATGCTCGCAAACACTTCGCCTACGGCCCTCAATATGACTATTTCGATCATTGGAATACCATTGGCTGGACGAGATTGGGCAATCGGAAACATCCACAAGCAATGGCAGTAATTATGAGTGACGGCCCGGAGGGTTTCAAGTGGATGGAAGTTGGTAAACCTCATGCTAAGTTTGTGGATTTAACAGGGCATATTAAGGAACCTGTTTCTACTAACGAGTGGGGTTGGGGCGAGTTTCGCTGTCAAGGCGGTTCAGTATCTGTGTGGGTTCAGGAATAAGATCGGTTGGTAGTAATATCATGTTCTATCTGTAAGGTGCCCCGAAACGCACCCTACAAAAATTAATAAGGTGCGCCGAAACGCACCCTACAAAAATTAATTAATCACCACTACCAGTTTGCAGCGATTCTTTAGCAGTCTGCGTCCACTCAGAGTGGAAGAATTCGCCGCGCGGTTTGTCGGTGCGCTCGTAGGTGTGAGCCCCGAAATAATCACGCTGCGCTTGCGTGAGGTTTTGCGGCAATCTTTCGCGCCGGTAGCTGTCGAAATAGTCCAGCGAGGCGCTAAATGCTGGCACTGCAATCCCCAGTTGGCAAGCAGTAGCTAACACGTCCCGCCAAGCCGATTGGCGATCGAGAATGCTCTGTTTGAACTCCGGCGCTAACAGCAAATTCGGCAGCGTGGGGTCGTCCTTGAAAGCTGTTTTAATCTTGTCCAAAAAGCCAGCCCGAATGATACAGCCACCCTTCCAAATTCTGGAAATTTCGCTCAAACTCAAGTCATAGTTGTACGACTTCGAGGCCGCGCTCAACAACGCCATGCCTTGCGCGTAGGAGCAAATCTTCGAGCAGTAAAGGGCATCCCGGACTTTATTCACAAACTCTTTAGTATCGCCTTCGTACTTGCCGCTAGGCCCCGTCAGTTCTTGGGAAGCTTTGACGCGCTCTGCTTTATAAGAAGACATGATTCTGGCATTCACAGCAGCGATAATTGTGGGAATGCTCACGCCCAATTCCAAAGCACTCATTACAGTCCAGCGGCCCGTGCCTTTCTGACCCGCTGCGTCCATAATTACCTCAACTAAGGGTTGCTTAGTTTCCGGGTCGTTGTACTTGAAAATGTTAGCCGTAATTTCAATCAAAAACGAGTTTAGTTCGTCTGTGGTATTCCATTCGGCAAAAACTTCCTGCAACTGCTTGCCGTTCAATCCACCAACGTTTTTGAGCAAATCGTAGGCTTCAGCAATAAGCTGCATATCCCCGTACTCAATGCCGTTGTGAACCATCTTCACGTAGTGACCGGCGCCACCGGGGCCGATGAATGTGACGCAGGGGCCGTCATCTACTTGAGCCGCAATTTTGGTGAGAATTGGCTCTAGTAGACCGTAAGCAGCGTGCGTGCCACCGGGCATCAAGCTAGCACCGTTGAGCGCGCCTTCTTCGCCGCCGCTGATGCCCATGCCGACAAATCCCAGTCCCATCGATTCTAAATCTTTGGTGCGGCGTTCGGTGTCGTCGTAGAGCGAGTTGCCGCCGTCAATAATCATGTCGCCCGGTGACAGCATGGGTTTGAGCTGGTCGATGACCGCATCTACGGGTTTCCCAGCTTGCACCATGACTAAGATTCGGCGCGGGGTTTCTAGGACATCGACGAATTCTGTCAGAGTCTTGGCGGCTACAATGTTCTTGCCGGGGGCGCGTTGTGCCATGAAGTCGTCGGTTTTAGCTGCTGTGCGGTTGTACACAGCCACGGAGAAGCCTCTGCTTTCGACGTTGAGCGCTAGGTTTTCGCCCATCACTGCTAGACCGATTAAACCAAAATTTTGCTTTGTCATGCTAATAACCCGCTGGTTGTTCCCGCTTGAGGATAGGTTTGCGAGAGAGGAAAGCGAGGCGGGGTGTAGCGCTTTCCGGTGGACTAAAAGTATTGGACAATAGACCTAGGAGGTTTAGGTTTATTTTTATATTCTCAGAATTGCTGTTTGGTAAATCAGTAGGGTTTTTTTAAGATTTAAGGGATATTAATGACGCGGGCAGGTGATGATAAGGCAGGTATTATGTCGATCGCGGTAACGGTAGATACAAACAAGCGGACATTTTGAGGAAAATTGAGGAGACTGTTGTAACTATGGAAGATTTGCAGTATCTCGCGGCCTGGGTGAAGGAGCAACACGCTCGCGAGTATATTTTGACTTGGCTGCTGAGTCAACAGGGGCTGTGGTGGTCTGATGGGGATATTTATCAGGCCGTTTTGCAAAAGTCGGGAAAGCTTTTGAAAGCTTATGTTCAAAAAAGGCAAGCGGGAGAGTTATTTGAGGGAATTTCTGAGAAGTTGGTGGGAGATGATAATTGGGATGATTTGGTGCTGAGTTTAGGGCGAATTGTTGCTGTTTATCAAGAGGAATTGCTGAAGCTGCAAGAGCGCGATCGCCGGGGGGATGGGGTAAAAAAAAATTTGATTAGCCAACCGTTGACTGGGGATGCTTTGTCGCTTTTGGAGGTGCAGCAAGCTTTGCCCGATCCTTATGCGGATACGTTGACGGGGAGATAATTTGCGATCGACTTTTCGGAGGCACAAGAATCTCAGAAACCCGGTTTCTTCCTATATCTCTCGTACTCAACCAAAATTTGTCGCCGAAACCCGGTTTCTCGCCACGCAGTGAATCCCAAAAACCGGGTTTCTTCCTATATCTCTCGTACTCAACCAAAATTTGTCGCAGAAACCCGGTTTCTCGCCAGCCAACTAAAGAAAATGGATCGAGATTCAAGGGTTGAGAATAGGTGTAATATCTAGAAGAAATCCGGGAAGGACATCTTCACCCGAAAGTGTAGGCGGTTGGTCAAAAGAGAAATTAATAACTTCTGCTACCTCTTCAGACAACCGATAAATTTCTACTAAAGGCGTTTGGGGGTCAATTAGCCAACCTAAGCGACAGCCGTTAGTTTGATAATACCGCATTTTAGCCCGCAATGTTTCTAGGGAATCACTTTGCGAGCGCAATTCTATTACAAAGTCCGGGCACAGGGGAGGAAATTTGCGCTTATCTTCTGCGGATAATGCTTCCCAACGTTCTAGGAGTACCCAAGCAGCATCAGGGGAACGCTTCGCACCGTTGGGTAATTGAAAGACAGTGGAAGAGTCAAAGACTTTTCCCAATCGAGTCTGACGATTCCACAAATTTAGGTCTGTAGTCAAATCGGAATTTCTGATGCCGCTTTCGCCGCCTGTTGGAGGCATAATAATTAGTTCTCCTTCGGGGGTTTGTTCTAATCGCCACTCTTCATTAGCGATGGACAATTGATAAAATTGTTCGTCGGTTAAAGCGACGGCGGCAGGTAGGTTGAGAGTTATAGTTTCCATCGTTGATATTATCGCCAACTAGGTTGGTTTTATTATAGCTCGCACTTTCTGACAATTTTCTCAAAAAGATCGCACGCTCAGAAACCGGGTTTCTTCCGATATTTCTCGTGCGAGGCCGAAAATTGTCGCAGAAACCCGGTTTCTCGCCACGCAGCTAATCCCAGGAACCGGGTTTCTTCTGATATTTTTCGTACTCAACTGAAAATTGTCGCCGAAACTCAGTTTCTCGCCACGCAGCGACACAAATGCGAGCGTTAGGGCTGGTTTATATAGATTGTTTGTGGGAATTCAAGATGGTTGATGAACCCGCCCCTCCGGTAATTCTGTTGATTTCACTCTAAATATAGCTACTAGCTTGACGTGTGAACATTGAGCAGTAAATTCCGTTTGATGCTATCAATTCGTCGTGAGTTCCTATTTCTGCTATTTTACCGTTTTCCATGACGGCGATGCGATCGGCTATTTTTGCTAATCCCAATCTGTGACTGATGACTATTGTTGTTTTCCCGGCGGCTATTTGGCGAAAGATGCTGTAAATTTCGTGTTCTGTCTTGGGGTCTAGGGCGGCGGTTGGTTCGTCAAAAATTAGCACTTCGGCTGTAGAAAGCCGCATTAAGGCGCGGGCGATCGCAATTCTTTGCCACTGTCCCCCGGATAAGTCGATGCCGTCTTCTAATTGTTTCCCCAACGGTGTTTCTAAACCTTGCTCTAAACTGTTGACTTTAGCTGCAATTCCTGCTTCGGAAATAGCTTCGTTAATTGCGGTGTCATCCGACAGTGAAAGCAAGTCGCCGAAACCGACGTTTTCGCGGACTGTGGAGGGGAAACGGGCGTAATCTTGCATGACTACGGCGATGCGCGATCGCACGTATGCTAGAGAGTACGATCGCAAATCTTTGCCGTTCCAGTCGATCGTACCAGTTGTCGGGTCGTACAGGCGACCGAGGAGTTTACCAAGGGTGGTTTTACCCGCGCCATTTTCACCGACAAGCACTAGCATTTCGCCCGGATTAATGGTTAAGTTGATATCTTCAACCGTGCTTTTATTGCTACCCGGATAGCAGAAAGATAGATGCTTAATCTCGATGCCAATTTTATCTTTTGTGGGGCGGGAATCTTGGCCGCCTTCTGGTAAACTAGGCAGGCGAGATGCCACATCCACAAGCGGAGACTGCAATTCTGGTTTGAGTTCCAAAAGTTGAAAAATCGGACTAACGCCGAGGGAAATATCGTACAAATTAGTATAATTGCCAATCAATAATTGCAAACTTTGCTCCACCTGGACAATCAAACCCGAATAAAGCGCCAAATCCCCCAAAGTATAGCGCCCTCCCAAAGCTCCCATTACCACATAAACAAATGGCAAAGCTACTCCTACTCTACTAAACACTGACCAGAAAAGTACAACAATTGCTCCTTTTTTTCGGATGCGTTGCATCTCGCTAAAAAACTGCAAAAACTGACCCTGCCAGCGTTTGAGCCAAAGTTCCTGCAAGCCAAACAAACGCAATTCTTTAGCGTATTCTTCCCCCGTCAATACTCTAGCGGATAAGTTCATCTCGCGGCTGATTTTAGCTTGCTTTCTTTGAACTCTCCAGATTATTCTGCTATATTTTCTTTGGATGTAAATTGAGGGAGATGATGAAATCAGCATCAGCACTGGCACCCACCAAGCTATGGTAGCAGCAAGGCTAATAGATGGAATAAATATAAAAATTCCCGTGATGGTCATGCTGAGGGTAAATGCTAGTTGCTGTATTTTGGATACTCCGGTTTTTGCGAGTTCTACAATATTTAATAGTTCGGGGTTTTCAAACAGGGCAATATCGTCGAAATTGGCGACTTTTTCGAGGACTTTTCCTTCGACAAAGCCTTGAACGCGATCGCGCAAAGATGTCGCTGCAAAAGAGCTCATTGTTTCGAGGGAGTCGCCGATTAACTTGAGACTTAATACTCCCGCAATACTCCACAGCAATATTGGCCGGGAAAGCATCAAAGCAAAGGGCTGTGCTGTTTGGGTTTGCGATAGCAACCGAGATACTTCATCAATGATTAATTTATCTAAAAATAGGACGGCAGATGGGGCAGCACCGCGAATAATGTTGAGTAATATTAAATTGCGGAGTTCTATTGGTGCGGCTTTGATTATCAGGCCCAGGCTGCGCCACAGAGCTTGGAATGTGGTAATTTGGATGGGTTGCATTATTTGTAGGTAGGTGTCGGGTCTAGTCATCCCCTCCCGTTATATTGTAACAAAGGAAATCCTACGTTGTCAGTAGTAATTTTTCTATTCACTTCTGTCAGGAATACCAAGGCGCTGATATAGTTCTTTTTGCTTAGGATAGAGGAAACAATCTTTAAAAGTTTTGCGAGTTTGTGAAATCAACTCCTCTAACACACTATCAAATGTTTTGTGTTCTAAATCTTGAAGCACTTGAGATAAATGAAGGCCCGCTGCTAGATGAGGCTGCAAAATTTCTAGCTCACCAATTGAGAGTATTTGCCAATCTAGATTGACGATTCCTTCATTTTTCAATAACTCCTTTATGTGAGCGCGAAAATCATCACTATTAATTAAATACATCTCTTCAAGAGTAACTAACACTGGCATAAATCTGCTGCATTCATGAAATTCATCTAGATTAGTTGCTCGGGCTTGGCAGGCTTTGATAAAGGTATCAATTTGTATTAAACCTTTTATGACTTGTTTCAAACTATCATTGATCGCCTCTTCAGATGAGATAGTTTTAGCAAGTAATGTATATTTTATTGCTTTACACTCCAAAAATCTCGCTACGCTACCATCAATAATTGCATAATCAGGAGATTTTATATGATTACCAAGGTCTAAGTCGCGTATATCAATAATTTTTTCTGAAGTAATAGAGTTATTTAAGATGAGTTTTAAATACTCTTCTAAAACATATCCAAAATAATTAGAAAATTTTTGACCAAATTTATTATATAGTTGATAATATATACCGAGAGACATTCTTTCATCAATTAAACCAGGCACTGGAGCGCACATAAAGTCTTGTCCAAAATTCCCAAAGCCCTTACTTTTGCAAGGAAATATTAGGGGATATGTCTGCAGAGGATTAAAATAATACATTCTAAATCTACGATCGGTGTTTTTACGCTTGTCATACAAGGTTGTAATTTTAACTTGATCGCCTGCTAACTGGTGAACGACCTGAGAGATAGCTTTATCATCAAGAAGACTAATACCTTGTGATCGCACTTTTGCAAACAAGTTTAAGGGGAACGCAAAATTGTTTTTTGCAAAGGCAGATGCTGCAAATCCAATATTGATAAATTCATGTATAGAGACTCCATTAAGAATTAAAAATTCTTTGTGTATATCGAAATTTGGAATACCTGGCTTATTTACTAAACTATTGGGAATCTCATGGTAAAGTAAGATAGGTCTTGAAAATTGACTGAATTGACTAACATTAAATGGAGATTGTTTAGAGAATAATCTCAACATCCAAATATCCGGCTTAGAGCGACTTAATTTATTATATAACTCTTGGTCAAAGGTTATAGGATCTGCTCCTAAGTAAGTAGTAACAAGTTCTAGAATTGGCTGAAAGTTTTTTAGTGGTTTGATATTTTGGCTTACTATGCTAGGCTCGGAAAATCTAACAGCAAATAGGGCAACTTCCGCAGCTATAAAGGGAAGCAAGCTATGTTTTCTTTCATAGAGAGAGTACAAAACATCACCTAGCCTGAATTTGCTCATTTTCTGACGAATCTTGAGCTCAAGTTTATCTAAATCATCCAAGGTGTTAATTTCCATTTTTTTAGTTTTGCTGTACTTGCTGATGAATTCGATCGCACCACACCGGAATCACAGGCTGACCAGATTTTCAGGATACGATCGCCCTTTCCATCTCAAACTATGCCAGATCGAGCGATCGCCCTGAATGCCACCATAGCATAAACCGCTTTATGCCAAAATTATCCAAATGTCAAACGCCGCGCCGTACCATCATCTGTAAATCGCTGTTCGCCAACGCCAACAACTTCCACAATAACTTCGCGTTCAGAAATCGAAAATTGACCCTCGCGCGTGGCAATTTCAACGATGATTTTTTCCCCTTCCAAATACACTTTGTAATTAGTCGTTGCCCAAACACCTTGTTCATGCTCAAAACTGTGTCCGTCATCCTCATAAAGCGTCCATTCACCGCTTCCGGGCCAAATTCGCATTTTTAATGACTCAAGCGGTTCTTCGCTGACAAATTGCCTCACAGGTTCCATCGCAATTATGCCCCCGCCCCGCACGTAAAGCGGCATTCTCTCCAAAGGTGCATAAGCTAAAATGTGCGTCGGGCCCTGATAGCATTCGCCCGTCCACCAATCGTACCAAGTCCCCTCCGGCAAATACACAGCGCGGTGTTCAACTCCCGGCCGGTAAACAGGTGCAGCCATCAGCGACGGGCCGAGTAATACTTGATCGTAAAGGTGGTAAGTTGCCCGATCGCGCGGAAATTGATATAGTAACGGTCGCAAAATCGGTGTTCCCGTTGTCGCAGCTTCCCAAAACAAGGTGTAAATGTAAGGCAACAACTGATAGCGCAAATTCATGTATTCGCGACAAATCTTCTCAGTGCGATCGCCAAAAACCCACGGTTCGTGTTGGGCCGTATTTATCGCCGAATGACCGCGCATCAAGGGATACAGCATTCCCACCTGCATCCACCGCGCGAACAATTCAGCGGTTGCATTCTCCGCAAAACCCCCGATGTCGCAACCGACAAACGCCACGCCGGAAAGCCCCATATTGCAAAGCATCGGTAGCGACATTTCTAAGTATTCCCACTGCGATAGATTGTCGCCCATCCATACCGACGAGTAACGCTGAACGCCCGCAAAACCCGATCGCGTCAGCACAAAAGATCGCTCGCCCGATCGCACTTTTTGCAACCCTTCCGAACAAGCTTTCGCCATCATCAACCCATACAAATTGTGCGTTTCCGCGTGGGTGGCGCCCTCGGATTCCGGGCCTTGCGGTGCATCCAGCGGAAACCAGACGTGTTGGTGGCCGTCGCCAAAAGGCCGTTCTGCGATCGAAGGTTCGTTCATATCGTTCCAAATCCCCGCAACCCCCATATCTGTAAGGTTTTTGTGCAATTCGCCCCACCACTGGCGCACCTCTGGCCGCAGGAAGTCTGGAAACACCGCTTTTTCGGGCCAAACGTAACCGTGGAATAGCCTTCCCTCTGCGGTGCGGACGAAATAGTCATTTTCCACACCCTGATCGAATACTTCATAATCTCCTTCCGGTTCGTACTTGACACCGGGATCGACAATCGTGACAACCTTAAAACCGGCTGCTTTCAAGTCTGCGAGCAGTTTCGCGGGATCGGGGAAACGCTTCGGGCTCCAGGTAAAAATGCGGTAGCCGTTCATATAGTCGATGTCGAGGTGGATGACATCGCAGGGAATGGCGCGATCGCGAAATTGCTTCGCCAACTCCCGCACAACGTCTTCGGAGTCGTAGCTCCAGCGGCATTGGTGGTATCCCAGCGCCCATTTTGGCGGAAGCGGCATCCGGCCTGTTAACTGCGTGTAGGTAGCGAGAATTTGCGCGGGTTCCGGGCCGTAAATGATGTAGTAATCGAGTTCCGGGCCTCTGGTTTCCATCCGCAAAACTCCCGGTTGTTCGGCGCCGATGTCGAATCGACTCCAAAATGTAGTGTTGAAAAAGATGCCGTAAGCGCGATCGGGACTCAGGGCGATGTAAAATGGGATCGCTTGGTACATTTCATCGCTGAGGGAATTGTAGTCCAGCGCGTCTATTGTCCAGTTTGTCTTGACTTGGGAGAGTTTGTCGAGAAAGCCGGTGCGTTCGCCAAAACCGTAGAAGTGTTCGTCTGCTTCGATGCGTTTCCAGCCTGCGGTTGCGCCGGTGCGCCATCCCATACTGGGATCGCAGTCGCTAGCAAAGGGTTTTCCCGATTTGTCAAAGCATTCGATGGAAGCGCGATCGCGATTGACTGAAATCGTTATTTGTGATGTTTCAATTTCTATTTTTTCGTCTGTTTCTCGCACTTCAAATGGTGTAATTTCCCACTCTTCGTCAGGGACAGTTATTGATTGCGATCGGCTTTTGAATTCACCTGTCGGGGACATTCGCACTCTGATTAAATTCGGCGCGAGGATGCTGAGGTTTAGGGAAGTTTCACCGCAATTAAAGTGAAAGGCGCGATCGGTTTTATTTATGGATTCTACCGAACCGATGGTTGACCAAGGCTGTTCGGTTTTTTGGAGTTTTCCGAAGTATTGTGGCATACACTCTGACTAGAAATATTATCGATTTTGCTTTCAGGAGTTAAGGGTTGTCATCTGGCAAAAGGCTGAACTACAACGATCGATCTCATGCAGCAAAATCCGAATATCTCCGCTCCGTCCGGTCCACCGCCCGATTAACCCGATCGCCTGGGAGTATTGTAAAGGTGAGAACTAAAGAATCTAAAATAAATGTAAGCTAAGTTTATTAAACCTTTAACTTATGCCTCTTACCGAAATTTTACTCCTCCTCAAAAAGTTATCTCACTCCGATCGACTGTTGCTACTAAATTTCGTGGTAGCCTAATTATTGAATGGATCGGGTTTAACCCCATTGGATGTTCAGAACAAAGTAGCTAGTCAAGGTTTATATGATTCTTTTGAAGCTGCTGCTGGTTTAGCGAAAGCACGGTTGCAGAGGAAAAAGCGAAGAGACATGGTTAATATAGCGATCCTAAATCATTTGTGAATTTCTGACTCCCTCCCCGAACTCGCGGGGAGGGCTGGGGTGGGGTAAAAAATTTACGACTCCTGCAAGGATTGCTATATCGTGCTTTGGTGGTCGAGATGGTTGCTTTTTCATCGATCGCCTACTACCTTTATTTTGGGTAAACTAAAACTTCATAGAAAACCTGCCTTCGTCTGCGGGAGTTGTTTTCCTCCTCACAGTTCGGGGCGTCTCAGGAACAGCGGTGAATTTGCTGATTGTTGCCTACATCACAAATTAGCCCAAGTACAGTCTCGGTATTTTTAAAGATGAGGGTAGCCATGAAACGTAAAAAACAAGACCAACTCAGCCGCCGCAATTTTCTACTCGGTTCGGCAATTGTAGGTAGCGGTATTGTTGTCGCAAACCTGCGATCGAAATCTGGGTTAGCACAATCTTCTGCACCGGCAATTATCACCTCGGATCGGATGCGCCCCAGCATTCCATACGGTGTTGCTAGCGGTGATATTACCGGCAACAGTGCGGTGATTTGGAGTCGGTGCGATCGCTCCTCCCGGATGATAGTCGAATATGACACCGCCGACTCCTTCGGCAACGTGCAGCGCATCATCGGACCTGCAGCGTTGGAAACTAGCGATTACACGGCGCGTATTAACCTGATTGACCTACCAGCCGACCGGCAAATATTCTACCGAGTCAGGTTCCAGAATTTAGCCGATCCAAACATCTACAGCGTCCCCGTTACGGGGAGTTTCCGCACACCTCCAAACAGCAAGCGCGACATCTTTTTTGCCTGGTCGGGAGACACCGCCGGACAAGGTTGGGGTATCAATTCTGAATGGGGTGGCATGAAAATCTATGAAACTATCAGGCAGCTTAAGCCAGACTTCTTCATTCATTCTGGCGATTACATCTATGCAGATAATCCGATTAAATCTGAGGTAAAACTTGACGACGGTAGCATCTGGAAAAACATCACAACAGAAGAAAAGTCAAAAGTAGCTGAAACCTTAACAGAGTTTCGCGGAAATTACATCTACAACCTGCTAGACAATAACATCCGACGCTTCAACGCCGAAGTGCCTCAGCTAGTTCAGTGGGATGACCACGAAACTACAAACAACTGGTATCCCGGCGAGATGCTAATGAGCGATGACCGCTACAAAGTCAAAAGCAGTTCTTTACTGGCAGCGCGAGGCAAGCAAGCATTTATGGAGTATACGCCGATCCGCTTCGATGCCAACGACCCAGAACGGATTTACCGTTCGTTCAATTACGGTTCTTCCCTGGAAATTTTTATGCTGGATATGCGTAGCTACCGAGGAATAAACACTACCAATCGTCAGACAGCAGCCAGTGAAGAAACGGCGTTTTTGGGTAATGCCCAAGTTAGCTGGTTAAAGAACAAATTGCAGAATTCAAAGGCAAGGTGGAAAGTAATTGCTAGCGATATGCCAGTCGGATTGGTGATTGAAGATGGCAAAAACAGCGGCAACTTTGAGAACCTCGCCAATGGAGATGGCCCTGCATTAGGACGCGAACTCGAACTTGCTCAATTGTTGCGCTTTATCCAGCAAAACAATATCCAAAATGTCGTTTGGCTGACCGCTGACGTGCATTATGCTGCCGCGCACTACTACGATCCCGGTCAAGCTCAATTCACTGATTTTAAACCGTTTTGGGAGTTTGTTGCCGGGCCGCTTCACGCTGGAACTTACGGCCCAAACAAGCTTGACAATACTTTTGGCCCTTTAGTTAAGTTCCAAAGCTTGCCGCCGGGAGAAGTAGAAAATCTACCTCCTACAAAAGGTTTTCAGTTCTTTGGTACGGTTAAAATTAATGGCGACAGTCAGGTGATGACTGTGGCGCTGCACAACCTTGAAGGCAAAATTCTCTACAGCGTGGACTTGCCGCCGGAGGTTTAAAACAGCTTCAAGGGCGCTGGACAAGTCGATCGGCAAAATTACAAAATGTACGAGTAATATCAAGTTCTATCATCTGCGATCGATCGGGGAGTAGTAACGCACTCAAAGCGATATCTACTTACCCATCGAAAATAACATTTTCAATGCTAGTCCAACGATCCTGTTGGGCGGCCATCGAATCTAAGCGAAGCGCAAAGACTCTGCACCTTAGCTGCAACAGGATTGTTATGCTGCGCCGTCACTTTCCGAAGTAATTGGTATACCGATTTGAGTGAACCACGTTAACTTGTCGAAGTATCCACGCTGAAATTGAATTTTACTATCTACAACGTGGAAGAACCCGCACCCACGCAGAGTATAACTCTTGCCAGTCGGAGTAAAACCAGCAAATTCGCCGACAAATGTACCCGTGCCACTCCACTCCAAAATCGCCCACTCGCCGTCTTCAAACAGATTCTCCATATGGGTGCAGTTGTCTGGAAACGCCTGAAAGAATGAGATAAAACTCTCAAGCATCACTTCGCGCCCGTGAAGGGGATCGCCCAGTGCTACCTGGATGTTCGTCGCATCTTCGTGGTAGAGGGCGGCGAGGATATATGGATCTCGTGCATTGTATGCTGCTACCCACTCTGTCAGAACCTGTTTCGGTGTTTTCATGAGAAATTGATGTTCAACAACGATGCTGCATTCACTAGATAAAAACTTACGCATCAATACCTTCACCACCGTAGTTTTTTACGGCGATTAAAAATCTTTATGCAGTATTTTCGGAAAAAAAACTCGGTTATGAAGGTACCCATGCGTCCGGGACTGTAGATATTACTTGTACAAAACAGCCTCTTTCAAAGTTGCGATTTTAGCTAGCGCTGCATCGAGATCCTCTTGGGAGGCGCCGTAGGCAATGAGGGCATCAGTCAAATGCTTCACAATCGCATCAAAGTGTTCAGGCTGTAAATTCAAACCTGCGTGTGCTTTCTCCATTGAACGACCTGAGTATTGCTGGGAGCCGCCGAGGGCATAAGAGATAAAAGCAGTTTGATGGTGGCGCTGCTTTTCCATATCTGTATGATCGAAGAAATGGCTCACTATCTCGTCAGCCAAAACATCGCGGTAAAAATCATCAACCATCTCTTTAATGGCTGACTCTCCACCCATTTTTTCGTACAATGTTGTTGGCATATCGTTTCAGCGACTTGTTTTTTTTTTACTTACTCTTTAATGTTAGCTGGCAGCTTTGCTGTTCTCCACCCGTGAAATATTAATTTAATCTGAAATAATTACTTAGTAACTGTTGCAACTGGTGGTATTTTTTAGACCCCAGTGTATCATTGTAAACTTTATTAAGGTTCTATCGCCAGTTAGATATAGTCGATCGCCCTCCCTGCATTTTGACTTAATGCACGGATTGCTTGTTTTAGCAAGATGCTTGCGACAAAGCCCCAACACGCATCTGTTTTCCAGCTAGCAAAGTCAAGAAATTAGTGATAAAACAGAGGCCGGATGCGAGCGCGGAAATTAGGCCCGCCCCTGCAATTCCACAAGTTAAAATAAATGGGCGATCGGCTGCTGAGCGGCATCATGTATAATGAAATTGCAAATATAATCGAATCACTACAACGCTCGCCTGTATACTGATATTCTGCCGTTGCGAGTCGGTTGCGACACTTCCGGGCGATCGCCCGCAGTTAAGAAAAACCTTGGACTTAAGTACGCGGACTTAAATCAAGATTATTATGTCCTCCGCGCGGAACGAAGCAATCCCAAGTCTGAGCGATTGCTGCATTTCTATCTGCTGTTTCCTTAAAATTTGATGATTTTTGAGTGCCTTGAAATACTATAGCCAACATCCTAACGCTTTCTCGATCGACTACCTCAACGACTTGCGAGGAGCAATTCTAGCCTCCCCTTATCTAGCAATCAACAACCTCAACCGCGATTTCATTGGCACAAAAGGGTTTTCCGTGGTGTTTCAACGTTCGGAAATCGCCGAAGTAGAACGGCGGTTTCCCTTGTTCAAACCCTATCTAGACCAAGCATTACAGCCTGAATGCAATGCTTTTTACCTCAACCCTTTGTTGCTAGGTGAAGGTTCCCGCGTCGATCCGCATATCGATCGATCTTTGCGATCGTACTGCAAAACCGTTGAACCTCCCGCAGCCGTCAGCGTTTTGTACGTACAAGTGCCGCCGAACTTGCAAGGGGGAGAGTTGATACTGCGGCGCAACAAACAGCAAGTCGGGCAGATTAAGCCGCAAGCGAACTCGCTGATCTATTTTCAAGGAGATTTGACTCACTCTGTCAACGCTGTTAAAAGTACCGGAACTCGTTTGAGTTTGGTTTGCGAACAGTACAGTTTGAGCGAAACAGAACTGCAAGATATTCCACGGTTCACAGTGGAGTCTAGGGCCGTAAAAGCAAAAATTAAGTAAGGTTTATTCGATCCTGGGAGGGTGATAAATTCAGGACACGCTTAACCAGCCGCTTGCATCCAAGGTTCAATCACCGCCAACTTATGTGCTAGGAGATTATCCATAACAACTACTGCGATCCGAGTGGGTTAAGACCGAGCATTATGGGCGATCGGCTTAAGTAAAATCAAATATAATGTTAGAGTTACTGAATTGTTATAGGGTTAGAGTAATTTATAACATTCCTAATGGAGCAGAGGAACTTAAGTGGCAAAAATAGAAGGATTTAGGGTGATAAATTACCGCTCGCTGCGTGATATTACTATGGGCAAGCTGTGGAATACGCAAAATGCCAAGCCACTAACGCCAATGACAGCCGTTATCGGTAAAAATGGTGTTGGGAAAAGCACGCTTTTCGACACTTTTGGCTTTCTTGCAGACTGCTTAAAAGGGGGAGTCGAAGAAGCCTGTGATTCCCGTGGGCGGGGAGGTTTCCAGAGAATTCGATCGCAAGGACAAAAGGGAAGTGTTGAGTTTGAGATTTACTATAAACAGGACGGTAACGCTCGACCAATGACCTATGAGTTGGCAATAGACCTTGACTCTTCTGAAAGACCATATGTAAAAAAAGAAAGACTTAGACAACGGAGAAAAGGACAAGACAGAGGACAACCTTTTTCTTTTTTGATTCTAGATAAAGGTAAGGGTGTCGCATGGAAAGGTGAAGAAGGAGGCAAGCTATTTGATGAAGATCGAGGAGAATTTGATGTAAATAATTTTATAGAAGAAATCCAAAGAGGTGAAACATCAGAAGAAAGTAAAGAAAAGGAAATAGTTGAACTTGACGACAAGCGAAAACTGGGAATTGCTACTTTGGGAGCGCTCAAACAACACCCAAGAATTTCTGCATTTCGTAGATTTATCGAAGGATGGTATCTCAGCTATTTCACACCAGACGCTGCCCGTAGCTTACCTCTGGCTGGGCCACAAAAACATTTAAATATTCATGGAGATAATCTTGGAAATGTGGTTCAATTTATGGAGAGAGAGCATCCTAAGAAATTCCAATCAATTCTGCAAAAAATATCTAGTAAGATTCCAGGGGTGGAAAACATTAGCACCGCAAAAAGTCTAGACGGTAGACTTCTGCTGCAGTTCAACGATAGAGGTTTTCAAGAACCATTTTATGCTCAACAAATGTCAGACGGAACACTGAAGGTATTTGCTTATCTCCTTCTTTTAGAAGACCCCTCACCACCGCCATTTTTGTGCATAGAAGAACCAGAAAACGGACTTTACCATAAGCTTTTAGAAACTCTAGCCCGAGAATTTCGAGACCACGCTACAGCTCGAAAAAGTGGATCGCAAGTATTTGTTACAACACATCAACCCTATTTTGTAGATGCTCTTAACCCTGAAGAGGTTTGGGTACTTGAAAAGGGTGAGGATGGTTTTTCTCAAATCAGACGAGCTAGCCAAGACCCTCTCATTAATAACCTTGTTTCTGAAGGATTGCCCCTTGGCGGACTTTGGTACAGCGATTATCTAGATAAAAGGTGAATAAATGCACTTTGAGATACTTGTCGAGGATATTTCTGGAAAAACTGCTCTTGAAATTCTTATACCAAAGATTATTAGCACGGAACAACACACATTTAAGATCCATCCTTACAAAGGAGTTGGGCATATTCCTAAAGGTTTAAAATCTGCTTCTGAAGCCAATAAACGAATTCTGCTCGACCAGCTTCCGCGACTTATTCAAGGCATCGGCCAAACATTCTCTCAATATCCTCCTGATTACCCTGCTGTCCTCATTGTAATTTGCGATCTTGATGACCGATGCCTCAGTACGTTTCGCAGAGAACTACTAGATATTGTAGATAAGTGTAATCCTCCGCCAAAGACGCAATTTTGCATAGCAATTGAAGAAGGAGAAGCATGGTATCTAGGCGATTTAGCAGCAGTTAAGGCAGCTTATCCGAGAGCAAAAGAAGCAGTCCTAAATTCTTACACCAATGATAGTATCTGTGGGACGTGGGAGAAGTTAGCTGATGCGGTGTTTTCCGGTGGCAAACAAAAATTATCTAAACAAGGTGGGCAAGCAATTGGTTTAGAGAAGACAAACTGGGCTAACAAGATTCCTCCCCTCATGGACGTAGATAATAATTTGTCACCAAGCTTCTGTTATTTTCGAGATAAACTTCGAGGCTTAACGAGTCAGTAAAGAAACCGGGTTTTTTTATTGGGAATCGCCTAGCGCCACGAAGTAGACTCGTAAAAAACCCCGGTTTCTCCACACCCGTGCGTAAGTTATGTGTAACTACCAAAATCGGAATAATAGCCCAACTTTTGATGAGTAACAGCCCATACAGTTAGTTTAGCCAGACAACCTCAGCTTAACATTCCCAGAAACAGCGAACAACGTCAAAGATGAAAATACAACGAGACAAAGCATTTTCGATCGACGCAGGATGTCGGAGTCAATGAAGCAGCCGGTTTGGTAATGCCAGAGGCGATCGACTCACCAATAAAACCACCAGATTAATTTAAACTGATTAAAAATTAGGCTGCAAAAATCCGATGATCCGCAAGAAGAACCGCAAAAAGTTACCTTTATTGGCAGCGTTCTTAGTCTCGCCATTTATTTCTTGGTTCCTGAGTGCGATCGCACTATTTCTCAGTCTCTGGGTCATCGTACCAGCACCCACGATGTTCCTGTACCCTTTGGCGGTGGGATCACCAGAAATCAGTCCTTGGTTGGTCGGTATCAATACGATCGCCCTTCTGCTGAACCTGCTCAGACGGCATCAAGGCAAAGTCTACATTATTTTACTGATTTGTAACCTGTTCGCCGTAATCCTGGGCCTGCTACCCCTGATTCAGTTCCCCGCAGCCAATGCAGCGGTAGCTACCCAAATGCAAGCAGTTTTAGGGGAAAACTATTTAGCAGCCGTTCCTCAAGCCGATCGCGCGCAGCTACGCCCTCAGCCGTTTATCCTCGCAGATGCGTTCCGAGGAATTCCCCTCAGAGAGGTTAGGATCGATCGGGCTATTGGATTTGCCAACCCTGACGGAGTTTCACTGCAACTAAACCTTTATCGGCCGATGCAAATTGGCAAATATCCGGCGATTATCACCCTCTACGGGGGAGCTTGGCAGAGAGGCAATCCCGATTCCAATGAGGAATTCAGCCGCTATATGGCCGGCCAAGGCTATTGTGTTGTTGCAATTGCTTACCGCCACGCTCCCAAGTATCGATTTCCTGCTCAGCTTGAGGACGTACAAGCCGCTCTTTCCTATATCAAAACTCATGCTGCTGATTGGGAAATCGATCTCGATCGAATTGCTCTGATGGGAAGGTCTGCAGGTGCCCATTTAGCAATGCTAACTGCTTATAATTCTAGTGTGCTTCCAGTTCGAGCAGTGGTGAACTATTACGGGCCAAATGACCTGCTCCGGGGATACAATGACCCACCTTTTCCTGATGCCATAAATGTTCGAGCCGTCTTGCGTGCCTTTCTGGGAGGAACCCCAGACGAACTCAATGAGCTTTACCGTCGGGCTTCTCCCATAAATTATATTAAACCGAATCTTCCCCCTTCTCTACTGGTTTATGCAGGTCGCGACCATATCGTTCAGCCCAAGTTTGGGCGATCGCTCTACCAACGATTGCGAGCCACGGGCGATCGGGCTATTTTGCTCGAAATTCCGTGGGCTGAACACGCCTTTGATGCAGTTTTTCATGGCCCGAGCAATCAACTTGCTTTGTACTACACAGAACGCTTTTTGGCTCATGCTCTGAAGTCTTCGGATTACCAACGAGTTAAATAAAAGTTTAAATTTTACTCATTTATGCTCAATAAACGGCGTCTCAAACTGTCTGAACTATTGCTCTAAATCTCTTTATTTTAAATTCATAGAAATCCCCATTACTGCGCTGGGAAAGTTTTGTGGGGCTGCTGAATAAAAGCTGACCCCGCCAGCGGTGCGACCACCACGGGGGGATTGCCTACAAATTTCATACCCGAATTCAGCAACGTCAAAGCGAGAGCCCTTTCTTGGCACACTCTATATAGTATCCGGGTAAGTCCTGTAAATGTACGATCGCCCCCCAGTTTCAGCGCCCCGCCTCCTGTTACACTGAAATCCTGCGGTTGTGTGCGATCGGTGCGATCGACCTTTCTGAAAAAAACATAAAATTCTGTAGCTTAGGATACATTTATTTGGTTAATGATTGTTTAAACTCTCCAAGTGTAGATGGTGTACTCTCCATAATTCTCCAAAACCCCTAAACGAGTGCGTTGTTTGCTGGACTGCGATTTATCGATCGTCGAACCGTTAAAAACCATAAGTAGTTTTGACCTGAATTCATCGGAATTGATTCGCACAAAATTTTTGAGCTGACCAGGGTGAAGATTAGTTACTAAATCTGTGCAGCGCAGACATCTATCATGTTGACTCAAGTTAGTACAGGCTCTTGTCATCTATTTTATTGCTGCTAATAACCAAAATCCAACCGCATCTCACACTGGATTGTCACGCCAGATGGGCGAAGTGATAGGGCCTCGCTCATCCAATCTTTTAGAGCCTGCCAAAAAAGGCATTCTGCCAAAAGTTAGCTTTGACTAAAAACGTTGGGTAAATCCAACATATTTGTCAATCGTTAAACTTTTGCTAACATCTATTTTTTCACAAATACTCGTCCCGCAATCCCAATAAAAATAACCATGAGTGGAAACGAATCGCGCGTTCAAGCCATTTCTCAAATCGTCAACCGCAAACTGATGCCTGGTCGGCCTCCCAAGCGGCTAGAAGATATGTGGGCAACAGACGTTTATAGTCTGAGCAAGATGCAAGAAAGTCTGCCCAAAAGTATTTTCAAATCAGTAAAAAACACCATTCAAACCGGCCAAAAACTCGATGCTTCCGTAGCTGATGTAGTTGCAGCAGCAATGAAAGATTGGGCTATTTCCAAAGGAGCCCTTTACTACGCCCACGTATTTTACCCGCTCACCAACAGCACCGCCGAAAAGCACGACGGTTTCATCTCAGTGCAAGGCGACGGGTCCGTCATCTCAGAATTTGCAGGGAAAGTTCTCGTACAAGGCGAACCCGATGGCTCCTCATTCCCCAACGGCGGCATCCGTTCCACCGCCGCCGCTCGCGGATACACAGCCTGGGATGTCACCAGCCCTGCTTATGTCATGGAAACAGACAACGGCATGACCTTGTGCATTCCTACTGTTTTCATCTCCTGGACAGGTGAAGCCTTAGACAAGAAAACGCCGCTTTTGCGTTCCATTGCCGCAATGAACAAAGCAGCAACCCGAGTGTTAAAGCTATTAGGAAACACCGAAATTGCTCCGGTAAATTCCAGTTGCGGTTCCGAACAAGAATACTTCCTGGTAGATGCCAATTTCACCACCAGCCGCCCCGATTTACTGCTAGCAGGTCGCACCCTGTTTGGCAAACCTCCTGCGAAAGGTCAGCAATTTGACGACCACTATTTTGGAGCGATTCCAGAGCGCGTTCAAGTCTTCATGCAGGAAGTAGAAGAAAGAATGTACCGGCTGGGAATTCCTGCCAAAACCCGCCACAACGAAGTAGCTCCCGGTCAGTTTGAAATTGCACCAGTTTTTGAAGCTGCCAACGTCGCCAGCGACCACCAACAATTAACCATGACAATTCTCCGCAACACTGCGAAGAAACACGGTTTTATGTGCTTGCTGCACGAGAAGCCTTTCGCCGGCATTAACGGTTCCGGCAAACACGTCAACTGGTCGGTCGGCAATGCCACCCAAGGGAACTTATTAGACCCCGGCGATACACCGCACTCGAACATACAATTTCTAGTTTTCTGCGGCGCTGTGATTCGCGGAGTTCACAAATACGGCCCGCTGTTGCGCGCGGTAGTTGCTACTGCCAGCAACGACCATCGATTGGGTGCAAATGAGGCTCCACCAGCAATTATCTCTGTCTATTTGGGTTCGCAATTAGAAGATATCTTCGGGCAAATTAGCCGGGGAGAAGTTAAGGACTCTAAAGGTCGGGGAATTATGAACTTAGGTGTAGAAACACTGCCTACTTTCATGAAGGATGCTGGGGACAGAAACCGGACTTCGCCCTTTGCCTTTACTGGAAACCGATTTGAATTCCGTGCAGTAGGTTCCGGTCAGTCTGTTTCCGGGCCGCTGGTGGCGATGAATACGATTCTTGCAGATTCTTTGGACTGGATTGCTAACAAATTAGAAAGCGATTTGGCTAACGGAACTGAACTGAATGCTGCCATCCAAACCATTCTCAAAGAAGTGATGGACGAGCACGGTGCGGTTGTATTTGGCGGCAACGGCTATTCGGAAGAATGGCACAAAATGGCTGTTGAGGAACGGGGTTTAGCTAACTTGCGGACTACGGCAGATGCTTTACCCGTGTTGAAGGAAGGATACATTGAAGACTTGTTTGAAAAGACAGGTGTTCTGACTCCAGTTGAATTGGAAAGCCGTTACGATGTTTATGCTGAGCAGTATTTACTGGCAATTGAAGTCGAAGCAAAACTGGTAATAAGCATGGCAAAAACCATTATTTACCCCGCAGCGGTGAGGTATTTAGCTGAACTTTCTGGCACGATTGCTAAATTGAAAGAGATTGGGATTGAACTGGAAAAGGAAAGTGCTGAAAAAGTAGCGGTGCTGGTTAAATCCATGATGGATACTGCGAGCAAATTGAGTGCTGCTTTGAGCAAGCACGATTTTGCTTCGACAGAAGACCATATGCAATATGCTTCGCAAACAATTCGTCCTTTAATGGATGAGGTTCGCAAGTATGCGGATGCTCTCGAAGGTGAAGTGGCTGACGATTTGTGGCCGCTACCTACTTATCAAGAAATGCTGTTTGTTAAGTAATAGCAAACAAATTCGGTTAATTGCAGGTTAGAGTTGTAAGGACACGGCAGTGCCGTGTCCTTACTTGTTTTTAAGCTTTTTTAAGCTTAAAGGAGTGGTACGCTGAATCTGTCAGAGTCATTAAATGCGAGCGAGAGTAAGAGTGGTGAATATTGTTGAGATACCCTTCAACAAATTTATCATTGAATCTAATCAAAAATAAATTTAATGCTGAGGTTGACATTACTGACAGTATTGACGGTGAAAATAGTGAACCTACCATACGCAAATATGCCCAGTCAGGCTAGACCTGGTAATTGCAGCCAGTGGTGCCTATTCCAAAGCTGTGGTAGGCTGAATCTGTCAGAGTCATTAAATGCGAGCGAGAGTAAGAGTGGTGAAGATTGTTGAGATACCCTTCAACAAATTTATCGGCGTAGAAAAAGTAATATTGCTGCGAAAAGCTATTATGCGAATTCAATCTTTCTTGAAACAAATGACTCTGGCGGCTCTAGCTCTATTTTTTGCGATCGGTTGCAGTCGATCGACTCCGAACCTAAACTCTTCCCCGGAAGCAAGGACCTCTAGCAGCTTTAGAGTGGCAATGCTCACCACAGGCTCAAAAGACAACCAAAGTTGGGATCAAGCTTGCTTTGAAGGATTGAATCTCATCAAAAATAAATTTAATGCTGAGATAGACATTACTGACAGTATGGACGGTGAAAATAGTGAACCTACTATACGCAAATATGCCCAGTCAGGCTATGACCTGGTAATTGCAGCCAGTGGTGCCTATTCCAAAGCTGCCGAAAAGGTCGCTAAAGAATTTCCGCGCACGAAATTTGCCCTGATTACAACGCATCCAGGGAATAACAGAAATTTGGGGGCTGTTGCCTTTCGATCGGGTGAAGTGGGGTACCTCACAGGTGCTTTGGCTGCCATGAAGACCAAAAGTAATAAAGTTGGCTATATTGTGGGCGAACCTTATCCGGTTTACAAAGAAGAAGAAGCCTTGTTTAGGCGGGGAGTGAAGGCAACGAATCCCTCTGTTCAACCCTCGACGGCTTTTCTCAACTCTTGGGTTGATACGGAAAAAGCCATCAAAGTGGCAACGGATATGGTTGCTTCTGGAGTAGATGTTTTGGCATTCAACGCGGGTGAGGCAGGGTTAGCCGCGCTAAAAGCCGTTTCGCAAAAGCCAGGAGTCTTGGTGATTGGTAGGACAAAGGATCAGTACGAAGTGGCTCCCGGCAAAGTCCTAACTAGCGTTCTGCAGGACATTCCCAATCTGGTGCTAAATGTGGCAGTGTTAACCCAGCAAGGTCGCTGGGAAGGAAAACTTTACAAGTTTGGGCTCAAGGAAAAAATCTACGACTTTGCCCCTTTCCGTGGTAGTCTCACGTCTCAGGAAGAGGACACTTTCAAGACCCTCCGAGAAGCTGTGACGACTGGCAAAATCGATGTTTCTCCTTAGTGCACCGATTAATTGATTTACTAATATTGATTCTAAGTCCGATGCAAAATCAACGCAACGAGCGCGTTCTGCCGATCGCCAGAAGCTCTCGTTCTCATCCCTGGCAACGCTTCTTTTCTATTGCAAATCAGCTCCGGTATGGTTTGATATTTTTGGTTCTTCTGAGCTTACTGCCCACAGGTGGCTTGCTGATCTACCTCAGCTTTCAGGCGCAGATCCAGCAATCGCGATCGCTCCAACAAGAGCGCAGTCAGACAGCAGCAGGGCAGATTGATAATTATCTAGATGACTTGAAACGAAAACTGAGCTATTTAGCGAGGGTCAAAGGAGTCACAAACTTTCAACCTCAAGTGCAGCAGAGTTTCTTGGAAGGGTTGATTCGTCATAATGATGCTTATGAAGCCGTTGCCATTTTGAACCGGAAGGGACAAGTTGTCGCGTCAGTTTCACCCTACGAACCGCTCAAGTTAGAAAATCCAGCCCATTCGCCACTGTTTATTCGTGCCTTCAAACAACAGGAAGATTATGTCAGTCCTGTAGAAATTAATCCTAAAACTCGCCAACCCACCACCATTCTGGCGGTTCCGATTCGGGATGAGCGAGATGAGGTGGATGGGGTGCTCTTAGCAGAGATAAATCTCAACTTTCTCTGGTTTGTTGTTTCCCAAATCGAGGTTGGCAAGACGGGTTATGTCTATGTAGTCGATGAGCGTAATTTTCTCATTGCTCAAAACGGTAGTAAGCCAGAAACCTTTCAACTTCAAGATCTTTCTAAGCGCCCCTTCTTTCAATTTTTGAAAGCATCCGAAGATACTAAGCACCTTAACGTTTATCCGGGTCTAAAGCAGGTAGAAGTATTGGGAGCCAGTGCCTTAGTTCGGAGCGTGAATTGGAATGTGGTTGTAGAACTGCCAACGGCTGAGGCCTATGCTCCAGTTTACCAAATGCTCTCAATTATGGGAGGCTCATTGGCGGTGGTGACGATCGTCGCTGTTGGCATTGGGTATCTATTTATTCGGCAAATTGTGGTGCCACTCCAGCGCTTAACCGCGGCAGCTACTGAACTCAGTGCGGGGCAATTAGAGACGCGGGTCAACATCGACCGCCAAAACGAATTGGGAACATTGGCGATCGCATTTAACAATATGGCAACCCAGTTAGAGGAACTGATTAAAGCATTTGAAGTGGAACGCAATTTCGTTTCAGCAATTCTTGAAATTGCAGGTGCGCTGGTAGTTGTGCTCGACCCCCAGGGACAAATCGTTCGCTTTAACCGAGCTTGCGAACAAATGACTCATTACTCGTTTAGTGAAGTGAAAGGGCGCTACATTTGGGAATTGTTCCCGAACTCAGACTTAGCTCGACAAGCCAAAACTACTTTTGAGTCTTTACAATCTGGTAATTTTCCCCAGCAGTATGAAGGCAGTTGGGTGAGCAAAGATCAACAACTCAGACTGATTGCCTGGTCAGATACTGCTTTACTCGATAGTGAAGGTGAAATTGAGTACATCATCAAAACAGGGATTGACATTACTGAACGGAAACAGGCAGAAGAGGAACTCAAAGCGTCGGAACAGCGACTATCTTATCTATTCCGCCAAAGTGCACTGGCAGTTGTGGAATGGGATTTAAACTTTAAAGTCACTGCTTGGAATCCAGCGGCAGAGCAGATTTTTGGTTACACGGCTACAGAGGCGATCGGGCACCATGCCGCAGAATTAATTGTGCCTGCGTCTGCCCGAAACGTGGTCGATAAACTGATGAACGAGTTGTTGATTCAGAGCCAAGGAATCTACAGCATCAACGAAAATATTACGAAAAACGGCCAAACCATTATTTGCGAATGGTTCAATACGCCTTTAGTAGGGGAAGCTGGAAAGATTGTTGGAGTTGCATCCTTGACACTGGATATTACTGAGCGCAAGCAAGCCGAAGCTGCTTTAAGGCAAGCAAAAGAGGAAGCTGAGGTTGCACTCAAAACCTTACAGCAAACTCAGGCACAGCTTATTCAGGCAGAGAAAATGTCAGGTTTGGGGCAACTGGTTGCTGGTGTTGCTCACGAAATTAATAATCCAGTCAACTTTATCTATGGCAACCTGAGCCATACTGCCGACTACACGCAAAATTTACTAAAGTTGATTCAACTTTACCAGCAAACCTATCCAACTAATGCCCAAATTGAGGAAAAAATTGAAGAGTTCGAGCTGGACTACATTAGTGAGGATTTGCCCAAAATGCTGACTTCAATGAAGGTAGGAGCCGATCGCATTCGTCAAATTGTCCTGTCGCTACGAAACTTCTCGCGGCTGGATGAGGCTGAAAAGAAGCCTGTTGATATCCACGAGGGAATTGACAGCACATTGATGATTTTGCAAAATCGACTGAAGGCCAAACCGGATCATCCTGCTATTGAAATTGTCAAAGAGTACGGCGACTTACCGCGAGTAGAGTGCTATGCCGGACAGTTGAACCAAGTCTTTATGAATATTCTGGCAAATGCGATTGATGCTTTAGAAAACTATGACAATCAGCGTTCTCTAAAAGACATCCAAAAGAATCCCAGTCGCATCACTATTCGGACTAAGCTAGTCACAAAAGAAACTGGGCCAGGTTCTTCTAAAAACGTGATGATTCAAGTTCAAGACAATGGATCGGGGATGACGGAAACTGTTAGACAACAGGTGTTCAATCCCTTCTTCACCACAAAACCAACTGGTAAAGGAACTGGATTAGGGCTATCCATCAGCTATCAAATTGTAGTTGATAAGCACGGTGGCTCCATCGAGTGCTTCTCTCAACCCCATCAAGGAACAGAGTTCCGAATTGAAATTCCTGTTGTGCAAAGCGGTGCTGTAGCACTCGTAGGTAAATAACTGCGATCGCGTTCCTTTATATGTAGCGTTTATTAAGTAGCTTGGAAACTGCTATAGCAATCCTAAATGAGTCGTAAATTTTTGACCCCACCCCAACCCTCCCCTTATCAAGGGGAGGGAGTAAGAAATTCACAAATGATTTAGGATGGCTATAGAGCGCGTCTGAATTATTTGTGTAAATAAAAGAAAAGTGGTCAGGTCAAATTCAAGAAAAAAAGGGGGTAGACAAGTAGTTAGTGCCAGCAGCGGGCGCTCTGACTCGCGACAGCAGGCGATCGCACACCTAACCAGGCGATCGTAGCGAACGGCTCCTCAAACCTCAAAACAAGGATTAGGGGCGAAAGCGCTTGGAGTTTGATTCTCCCATCCCATTCTCAAAAGTAAAAAAGATCGCTTGTCTGATAAAATTTTGAGCGTTCGCTTAAAAACAAATATATGCTGACTCTAATCTCCTGACTCAAAAACAGTCAATTATCCACGCCAAAATCCACCGACATTGACATTTTTTATGGCTGATATTACTATGGTTTATTTTGGGGATTATGTTCTGTCATCTGGGAGAGAGAGAGCGAGGAAGACATTAAAATTTTTATTCATAATTACAGATAATTTTAGTCTTAACTGGACACAAATGGGCAGTCTTCAACTCGCCGCAGGCTTTAAGAAGTCGGGGATTTAACATAAGATTAGATCGACCTACTTAAAGCTAGATAAATGACTGTCCCGCGTCTGGAACAATTTAGAGGTTGTCTGATCGGTCAGTGTCTCGGCGACGCTATAGGCTGTAGAGTAGAAGGCTATTCTCCGGAAGTTTGCCAAAACTTTGTCCGCTCCCAAGTTAGACTCAAAAAAATCCGAGATCGCGCTCGCTTCGGCTTGCCTTTTGGTCAATACACCGACGATTCCCAACTCGCCCGCGAACTCCTCCAAAGCTACGTCGCTTGTGGCGAATTCGACCCCAGCGACTACGCCACCCGTATTGCTGACATTTTCGCTCAACAGCGCATTGTCGGGCGGGGTCGAGCGACAGAAGAAGCTGCAAACCGCCTGATTCGGGGCGTTGCTTGGCAAGAAGCTGGTACTCCTGCTCCCAATGCTGGTAATGGCAGTGCTATGAGGGCTGGACCGATCGGCTTAATATTCTACGATGACCCGTCCCAGCTTGTACAAGCTGCTTGCGATCAAGGGCGCATCACCCATCAAGATTCGCGGTGTTCTGCGGGGGCTGTGGCGATCGCCGGGGCTGTGGCGATCGCCCTTCAATCTGAGATGATTGAAACTGAGCCATTTCTCTGTCAAGTGAGCGAATGGGTAGGAGAAGTTGATTCTGCCTTTGCCGCTTTGCTCAAAGATTTGATTGATTGGGTCAAATTGCCTCCAGAGTCAGCCGTAGAGTTGATTTCTAGAGCTGGACTCCCGTTAAACTACCAGGACTCTTGGCAAGGAATCTCGCCTTTTGTAGTTGGTAGCGTCTTGTGGAGTTTATATGCGTTTTTGAGAACGCCTCAAGATTACTGGGAAACTCTCTGCACTAGCATCGCCGTCGGTGGCGATGTGGATACCACCGCAGCAATGGCTTGTGCCATCAGCGGGGCATTTCTGGGCCTAGAAGCCATCCCGAATCAACTGGCGGAATTTTTGAACGATCGGGGTACCTGGGGTCTGGGCGAACTGATTGAACTCGCTGACAATTGTTATCAGTTGAAAGTCAAGTTGTAGCCGCTTCTAACAACTTAGAACTTATTATTACGGCTAAATAAATTTGGACGATCGACATTTGTTTCTAAATCAGTCGATCGCCCCGACTCAAATTCCCTCAATCATATCAAATCCGTTAGCATCGGAATAGTAAATTCGAGTTCACTGTTGACGGTTGACTGTTCACTGTCAACCGTCAACAGTCAACCGTCAACCGTCAACATCATTCCGGTGTAACCAGAAATGATATCAAACGATTTTCTCGCTAGAAAGTTCCCCACTAGCAGGAGGCTCTACCGTATCCCCAAAGACAATCCGCAGAAAAGGCGGAGCCAAAAAAGTCGTCAGAATCACCATGATAATAATCGAGACTTCTAACGGTTTATCCAAAACCCCACTCGCCGAACCGATGGCGGCAAACACTAACCCGACTTCGCCCCGAGGAATCATCCCCACTCCGATCGCCAATCGATTGATTCCAGGCTGACCAAACACCACCCAGCCTGTTACGATCTTGCCAAAAATAGCAACCAAAATCAAAAAGACGGCAATCAAAAGTCCCGCCCGATTATCCGGCACTGTTGGGTTCAAAACCCCCAAATCCGCCCGAGCCCCCACCGTTACAAAGAAGATGGGGACAAATAAATCGGCGATGGGTTTCACCAGTTCATCCAACTCTAGGCGGGCATCGCTTTCATCCAACACCAAACCAGCCGCAAACGCACCCAAAATCGCTTCGAGATGAATTGCGTTGCCCAGAAAAGCCATGAAGAAAGCAAAGATAAATGCCGGAATGATAATATTGCCGCGAGTTTTGAGTTGACCCGCCACCGCCGAGAAAGTTTTGTCGAAGACACCACCCAAGAGAATCGAACCTAGCAGAAAGGCAGTTGCACTTACGATCAAATAGATGACATTAACAACATCAATCTCACCTGTTTTGGCTAAACTGGCGACAACAGCCAGGACAATAATTCCTAGCACATCATCAATCACCGCCGCACCGACAATAATTTGACCTTCTTTAGAGTTCAGTTGTCCTAATTCAGACAACACTTTAGAGGTAATTCCAATGCTGGTTGCGGTCAAAGCTGCCCCCGCAAAAATTGCTGGAATTGCTGCCGTGTGGAAAATTATTATTAAGCCAGCAGTACCGGCGGCAAAGGGAACTGCCACACCTACGCAGGCGACAACGGTAGCTTGAATTCCGACTTGCTTGAGTTGTTTGAGATCCGACTCTAAGCCAATTTCAAACAGCAGAATAATCACGCCTAATTCAGCCAGCACTGAAATGACTTCACTCTGCGATTCAAAGACACTGGTGAGGGCGGCAGGAGAGAGATGATTAATCGATTGCAGAACTGTCATAATCCCTGAGTTGGATGCTGACAGCCCGCTTCCGGGAAAAACGATCAAGTGTAAAGCAGATATCCCAATAATCACCCCTGCTACAAGTTCACCCAAAACCGGTGGAAAATCGAAGTTTCTCGCTACTTCTGCGCCGATTTTACTGGCGATATAAATCACTACCAAACTGAGCAAAACTCCGCTGAGGACGATCGGCGAATTTTCTGCCTCGACTGTTGCTAACAAAGGTATGGGAGCAATTAGAGAAGCCATCCCAGAACTTAAAGCTGTAATTGTATGGTTCAAAAACATGGGTACGATGATGGTAAGAAAGACGATTCTACGCTGACTGCTGACTGTTGACTGTTGACTGTTGACTGTGAGTCGGAAAATTGATAACTGTTACATATTGGGTAGCCAGTTAACTCGACATGACTATCAAGCAAAACTTGAAGAACCCAAATCTGGCGGTACATCCTGCCACCGCCCTTGTCCGACTGCTTGAATTGCTTCTTTTAGCAAGATATCGCCGGTATAAATTGCCCTACCGACGATCGCACTTTTGACACCAATTGGTTCCAAAGCCAGCAAACTTAACAAATCGGCGATCGAACTAACGCCACCGGAAGCAATCACCGGAATCGAAATAGCGTTAGCAATTTCGCGCAAAGATTCCAAATTCGGCCCTTCCATAGTACCGTCGCGGTGAATGTCCGTGTAAATAATTTCAGCCGCGCCTAACGCGGCCATTTTTTGCGCCAATTCTGTTGCTAAAACTTCCGAAGTTTCTAGCCAGCCTCTAGTCGCAACTTTACCATTTCTGGCATCAATGCCAACCAGAATTCGACCGGGAAATTCGGCGCACAATTCGCCGACTAATTGCGGTTGTTCGACGGCGACAGTGCCGAGAATGACGCGCCGGACGCCTAAATTGAGGATACCAGCAACAGAAGCGCGATCGCGCATTCCCCCACCTACTTGACAGGGAACGTCTACCGATCGGACGATCGCTTCAATGGCTGCTTGGTTGACTGGATGACCTGCTTTAGCGCCGTCGAGGTCTACTAAATGCAGCATTGTCGCGCCTTCATTTACCCACTGTCTGGCGACTTCGACGGGGTTGTCGTTAAAAGTTTGAGACTTCGCGTAGTCTCCCTGATACAATCTGACGCATTTTCCATCCAATAAGTCGATCGCTGGAATTACATTCATGATTTTTCCTGAAATTGCTAATTATACCAGTTAAAAAAAAGAATGCAACTTTAGGCAAGCTCCCAACCCATACATAATCAGTCATTCCCAATCGTTTAATCTAAAATCTAAAATGGTATTACCCATTACATTTATTTTTGACATTTGCAACCGCTATTTAAATGAAACATAATCGCCGAAGACAGCGTTGACCATAAAGGAGTATTGACATCGGCTTGTTGCAAAGCTTCGGCCGTCCAGTCGTTGCAAGTTCTCAAAATAGAGTAACTGCCTTTTGCTTCATAAAAACTATCGCTGTTGTCGTACCCGTAGCTAATTTTAATTTTATTACCTGCTGCGTCTAATTGGAATGTATCTTTAAAATAATTTATTATTTTAAGATAATTCGCTCCACTAATTTTCACACATTTAATTTCAATATTTTGGGGAGGAAGCCGATAACGTTGAACGTGTACGGTAGACGGAGTAGGGAGAAATAGCGCCTTGAAAGCTGTAACGGGGTTGATGATTGCTGAGGTAGAAGTTTCCAGCATAAAAGCTCTATCTCCCCAGCCAAAAGATAGATATTTATAATCAGAAGTGGCATCCCGCCCTATTTCTGTTAGCGGTAAAAATTGATTCCAGTCAAAATATTCATTTTTAACTGGAACAATGATTTCCGTGTGAATGCCTTGATTGGAAATGTATAGAGAGATTGTGCAATCTGGTTGCGAGTAATTTCCCCACTTTCTAGGAGTGAGATAGCCAATTGTTAGGAAAGCGCTCAAAAATAAGATGACAATTCCTAAGCGCTGTATGCTTTTTCTCATTTTAACCGTAGGTTTCAAGTTCGGGCTTCGGATGGCGGGCGCTGCATCTTTGTGGGAAAGAATTCTTGCAATGCCGAATTGCGCTGTTCGGGGGTTTCCCTCGCCCAATTCGACAAACTTTCGTAGAAAAAAAACGACACGCCAGCGAAATTTCTTTTTCGCACTTCTTGCACTTGTTCTTGAATTTGCTTGAGCGGCACAGAATTATTTTTAAGACCAGTTAAAATGCCGATCGCAGTTGGAATGTTAAGTTTAGCCAGTTTAACTTCTTCCCGTTCCAGTTCGGCGCTAAAACGCTTGATATCGCTGCGATAAACCTGCAACACAATTTCTTGGATGTAGCCGCGTCTTTCCCAGGTAAACCAGTCCTGCAAGTGGGCGGGTAAAGAAAAGTGAAAAGGGTTCGGAGATAAGCTGACAATACATTTTTCTTTGCGGGATTTGATGGCGCGGGAAACTCGCCCCACGAAGTCGTTGATTTTGTCAGCGCGCCAGCGCACCCAGAAGGTTTCGCGGGGGTCGTCGGAGGGAGGGCTTTTGATTTGTTCCTGATACATTGACATTGTTAGCGGCTCGTAGCCAAATTCTACTGGCAAGCCGAAATGGTCGTCAAATTGAATGCCATCTATATCATAATTATCGACAATTTCTAGGATTAAATCTAAGATAAATTGCTGGACTTCGGGATGAAAAGGATTCAGCCAAACTCGCTCGTGTTTCCCTTCTTTCCAAATAGTTGAACCGTCGCGCCGCTGCGCCAGCCAGTCGGGGTGAAGTGTGGCTAATTCCGATTCTGCGGGAGCCATGAAACCAAACTCAAACCAGGGGATTACTGCTATACCTTTTTGGCGGGATTGTGCTATAATTTCTTTCAGGATGTCTCGGTCTTTCAATCCGGGCGAGGGGTCGATCGACTGTCCGAATACTCGTTCGGCAGCAGCGCTCGGATAAAGCGTATAGCCTCCTTGCCACACCGTGGGATAGATGGTATTAAAATTGAGTCGATCGAGTCGATTTACAGCGTCAATGATGTTGTTGCGGGAGAACATAACCTCGCTGTCAATGTTCGTCAGCCAGACGCCGCGCAATTCGGTTGTTGGGGTTTGGGGGCGGGTTTGCGCTAACAGACGCGGGGATAATATGGCGGAGGAGGTAAGGGCGATCGCAAAAACAACTATTAAAGCCAGTATCCGCTGCCATTTGTGCAATTTAATCATCAATTTGTCGCAAATATGATTATTTTTAGACTGATATTTTACCGTATAATTAGCTTGGTAGGGTGCGCCAGCTAGGGTTATTTTATTAAAAGTTGATCGAACATTTCCTGACGCACCTACTATTGTTGATATTATTAGGGGTCAACGATGATACCCATAAATAATATTGTTCCTGTAGTATTGTCTCGAATAGCACAAAAGAATGGACGGTTTACATTCATTTTAAAAGCCGACATAGATCTCGTCATCTCAATTACAGTCACGGCTGCTGCTTCTGTACCTTCTTCGTTAACTTCGACAAATGTTTTGTGTTTTACCGATTCTACTGCTACTTGGCTATCAGTCATCGGGGAAAAGTCTGTTTTCAATCCACCGAAAAATTCTGCCATTCCCAAAGCTATAAGTGTGTCTTTCAGTTGAACCTCATACTCCATTTTGAAGCGCGGTATTTCAATCATTCCACTTTTAACTCTAAATTCTTGCATCCATTTATTCCAGTTTTCGGCTGTTAATTGCTGCGAGAAAGTTGCCAAATTGGTATTGGAGTTTGGCAAGAAAATATACATACTCAGAGCGCCTTTTTTGCCGTAAGGTAAACTGACTGCTTGAAAAGTTTCTGTTTCGTAGCACCGATAAGAGCCCATCTGGGACATCATTGGATGCTGTTTGGAACTGCTGTCTGTTAAATAAAAAGTTTTGTTGGCAGTTTTAGATTGATCAAAGGGCGTTTCCCAGTTTCCTTTGAAATAGATGGCGTTAATCAAAAATAAAAGTGTATTAGGGTGGATTGTAGTGACTATTCTATCAATTTTTCCGTGAGTTTTTTCGCTCACCCAGTTGTTAATGATGCTGAGAGCTTCTTGCGGACTCTCAAAGTCTATTTCGGTAAGATTGGCTTGGTAGTATTGTTGATTTACTTGCAAAAATTCGGGTTTTAATGAGAAGCCTTGTCTGACCAAAAGCGCGTTGGCAATTGATACTTGAACCTTGGGGTCATCTTTTTGCAAACTCTTTTGCAAATTGTGATTGGCTGCGTTGATTGCTTTTGGACTCATTTTCGTTAATTCGAGAGCTTTTGTCATTTCTTGTTTAGTTTCTCCGCTGACTCCGTTGTATGTCATTGACAGTGCGAGGGCGACAGAAGTAGGGGAAATAAAGATATTTTTATTCGGCTGTTGTTTGCTTAGGGTGTTGAACAAGTTAAAACCAAATTTGGTATTAGCTGCAACAAGTCGGGCGTCTACATTTATCTGGTTGTTAGGGGGTGTCATGGCTAGAGCTTCTGAGTGATTGGGATTTGCGAGGTTGATTGCGTTAATTTTTAGTGGCGGCGCTAATTATGTGATTCAACCGGAGATGATATCATATTCTATTGGTTAATTTTTTAAGAATAACCTTGGAGTTTCATCACTTGGCGGTAGTGGGCTTCTATTTCACTTACTGTTTGCGATTGACGCTTCCCCGTCCACTCGCTGCGATCGAATAATTCCCGCCTCAAAGCATCAAGATCGATCGTTTTTACCTTACCTTCGGCGACAATTTGTTGGCCATTTACCCAAACGCTGTCTACCGCATTAGTCGGGCGTCCCAAAATCAGCAAGCCGATCGGATCGGTGCGCGGCAGCAATGATAAACTGGTTAAATCATACAGCACAAAATCAGCTTTTTTACCGACTGTCAGCGAACCCATTTCATCAGCCGCATTCAAGCCTTTTGCTCCTCCCAGGGATGCCATTTCTACAGACTGGCGCGGTGTAATCCATTGGCGGTAATCCAAATCCGTGATATTGTGCAAAATTGAACCAATTTTAATTGCTTCCAGCAAATCTTGAGAGTCATTGCTAGCAGCGCCGTCGCAGCCGAAAGATACGTTTACTCCCGCTTGACGGTATTTCAAAATTGGTGCAATTCCGCTTCCCAAGCGCAAGTTGCTGAGGGGATTGTGTACGACTGTCGCTCCAGTTTCTGCCATAATCGCAATGTCGGAATCGTCCAGCCACACGCAGTGCGCTAAGGAAGTTCGCGGACTCAAATAACCAATTTTTTGCAGGTGCTCGACAGCGCTACAGCCGTATTTTTCGTGAGCTAACTGTTTTTGAGCGGGGGTTTCCAAGAGGTGGGCGTGCCGACAAAGATTGTAGCGATCGCTCAATTCGATGCAGCCTTCAAACAAAGCATCGGAACACAGTTGAATTCCCGTCGGCGCCAACAACATATTAACACCTTTTTCGGGATTGTGAAACTGTTTTATGGCTGTTTCCATTAATTCCAAAGTGGCCTTAGTCGAGCGAATGTAAGCCGCGTGTTCGATACCGCTATCGCCCGCAGGCATTCCCGCCGTCAGGGATTCATCTTGAATTAACGGCCCGATAAAAGCGCGGATACCGATTTCTTGATAAGCGCGAACTGCGGCGGCGATTGTCTCTAATTCTTGCCCCGGAATCAAAACTAAATGATCGACTACGCTTGTACCGCCCGACAGCAATGTTTCTACCGCAGTTCCCAAGGCGCTCAAATAAACTTGTTCGGGTTCTAGAGGTGTAAAATCGTATAATTCGGCAATCCACAACTCCAGCGGCAAAGGGGGAATTATGCCCCGCTGCCACATTTCTGAAGAGTGAGTGTGCGCGTTGACAAAACCGGGCAGCAGCAGCTTATTTTGGCCGTCAATAACTCTTCCCGCAGGCTCTAAATTGGGCGCGAGCGCACTTATGCAATTATCCACCACTTGCACATCTGCGGTTTCATAACCGCTCTCAACCGGAATTAAAGCAGTTTGAATTGTAAAGCTCATAGATTTACCCTTTTTGTAAATTTACATTTATTTTTATTTTATGATTGCATGGCCCTAACATTTGCGCTCACCAAACTGTAATAAACTTAATAAATCCTAAAATTTATCAAAAAGTTACCCCTGATACTTAATTCTAGTAAAGATTTAAGATATGACAAGTTAATAACGATCAAATTGTTATAACATTAAAACCGTTTTTGAGTCAAAATCCTTATGAATCCTGATTCTCTCCGCACCTTGGGCGTACCGCCGAATGCTTGGAAAGTTGATGCCAAAATTGCCGATATCACCCGATCGCCGATCGCGCCTCAACCTGTTACCCTGGAAACAGAAACTAAAACCCTGCGTTTGGACTTAGCAAAAGCAGCAATGTTGGTGATAGATATGCAAAACGATTTCTGTCATCCCGACGGTTGGCTAGCACATATCGGCGTAGATGTAACGCCCGCCCGAAGTCCAATTAATCCTTTAATAAATTTGCTGCCCAAATTGCGATCGCACGCAGTACCAATTATTTGGATCAACTGGGGAAACCGCCCCGATTTGCTCAATATTAGTGCAGCTTCCCGTCACGTTTACAATCCCACAGGCGACGGCGTAGGTTTGGGAGATCCGCTGCCAAAAAACAACGCACCTGTACTGATGGCAGGGAGTTGGGCGGCGCAGGTTGTCGATGAATTAAAACCCAAACCGGAGGATATTTGTGTTGATAAATATCGGATGAGCGGCTTTTGGGATACTCCTTTAGATAGTATCTTGCGGAACCTCGGCAGAACTACCCTTTTCTTTGGAGGAGTAAACGCCGATCAGTGCGTCATGGCTACCCTGCAAGATGCTAATTTCCTCGGTTACGACTGTATTTTAGTCAAAGATTGTACAGCTACGACATCTCCTGAGTATTGCTGGCAAGCTACTCTTTATAACGTTAAACAATGTTTTGGTTTTTTGTCAGATTCTCAGGCTATGTTAGAAGCAATTAAATAGCCGTCATCAGGGGAGTTTCCCTCTGGAGTATAAAAAGCGTTTTTTAGGAGTGCGAGAGTCCCGCACAGCAAAGCCTATATATCTCGCTTCCTGCTCTGATAGCGAACTCTCCTGTGAAATCAATAAATTTTGGAGGTTGAGCGGCGGACTAATGACTCTGGATTCTCACTAATGACAGCAGAAACATAACCACTGACAACTAACAATAAAAAAATGACAAACCAGTGCGTGATTCCTGTTATAAAGTCTCCGAAAGACTACCAAGCATTTCGCATCAGTCCGGGCGATACTAATAGATTAGCTATCGTCTTCGATCCGGTAATAGCTAATGTTTCATTAACAGTTTGCGTGGAGATTTTCGATGTGGGGGGCAAAACTCCTCCCAACCGCCATCTATTCGCAGTAGAAATGTTTTTTGTACTCAAAGGAACAGGGCAAGCAACCTGCGACGGCAAAACAGTTAGTATTCAACCGGGAGATAGTTTGTTAGTGCCTCCAACAGCCACTCACCTAATTGAGAATACGGGCAGTGGACGTTTGTACACTTTGTGCATCATGGTGCCGAATGAGGATTTTGTAGAACTAATTCGCAGCGGCACACCAGTCGAACTCGATGAGGAAGATATGAGAGTTCTCAGGCGATCGGATGTACTCGTATCCTGCTAGGTTTGTAGTAAGGAGTTGAGTGCTTAGATGAAAAACTATATCATCAGGTTTGTAGTCAGGGTTTCCGTCCTTAGAAGAAGCACTAAAGCCCTTAGTACAAACTTTTTTATTTGATGTTTTTTAGGATTTATGCTGAAACTTTGTCCGAAAGAAACAGCGTCAATGCTAACTAAAGATGCGGTTCGTTTAGATGCTGACATCTACCGCCCCGATGCGGAGGGCGAATTTCCAGTATTATTAATGCGGCAACCTTACGGAAGGGCGATCGCCTCTACAGTCGTATATTCCCATCCCGCATGGTACGCCAAACACGGCTACATAGTGGTGATCCAAGACGTGCGGGGACGCGGCACTTCCGAAGGCAAATTTAACCCTTTTGTTAGCGAAACACAAGACGGTTTTGATAGCGTCAATTGGGCAGCTAATTTGCCGGGAAGTAACGGCAAAGTCGGAATGTACGGTTTTTCCTACCAAGGCATGACTCAACTCTACGCGGCGGCTGCTAAACCGAGCGCATTAATAACAATTTGTCCGGCAATGGTAGGGGGCAATTTATACGCCGATTGGGTTTATGAAGGCGGCGCGTTTTGTCTGCAATCAAATCTCGGCTGGGCAATTCAGCTAGCCGCAGAAACCGCTCGCTTAAAAGGCGATATTTCTGCCTATCAAGCCTTTTATGCAGCTTCGAGAAATCTCCCGCTATACGATACCGTGCCGGCGCGTCCTGAGATTATTAAAAATTTGGAACCCCACTCATATTATCACGATTGGTTGGATAATTATCGACCGAACGAGTATTGGGAAAACTTATCGCCAAACATTAAAAATTTAGACTTGCCAATGCTACACATTGGCGGTTGGTTTGATACTTATTTGCGGGGAACAATCCATCTTTACAAGGAAATGGCGAGCCGGAGTTCCTGTCCGCAGCATTTGATAATTGGCCCTTGGGCGCATTTACCTTGGGGGCGAAAAGTGGGAGCGTTGGATTATGGTTTGGCAGCTTCAAATCCTGTGGATGAGTTGCAAATTCGCTGGTTCGATCGCTTCCTCAAAGGAGTTGATACAGGAATATTAGACGAGCGACCGATTTCGCTATTTGAGATGGGGAGGAATGATTGGCGGAAATTTGATAAATGGCCTAATAATAATCATAAATCTTATTTTTTAGCAAGTAATGGACTTGCCGCGATGAGAGAAGATGCGGGTATTTTAACAGATTGTTGCCCGGATGTTTGCACTGAGGATATATTCGTCCATGACCCTTGGCGGCCGGTGCCATCGTCGGGAGGTCACGCTGCATTTCTTGCCGGTGCGATGGAGCGATCGACTATTGACTGCCGCACCGATGTGTTAACATACACTTCGCCACCGCTAACAGCAGATTTGCACGTTGCAGGAGAGGTATTTGTCGAAGTATTTTGTAGTGCCGATGCGCCGACTTTTGATTTGTGTGCCATACTTTCTGAGGTAAAAGATAGTGGCAGCGTCTACAATTTTACTCAAGGTTACGTGCGGGTGAATTCAGGTGAAACACCTGTAATAATTGTGCTGCAAGCAACTTGTATGCAAATTGCCAAAGGTAATGCGCTGCGTCTGAGTTTGAGTGCGGCTTGTTTTCCCGCTTACGACGTGAATCCGGGAACGGGTGCGCCTCCCGGTGAAGCGCGGGCGATCGATGCTAAAATTATTACGCTGACAGTAAGTTGTGGCGGGAACTGTCCGTCTCAAATTTGGCTGCCAATTGTCGATTAAACCTAGAACTTATTCAATTATGAGCATTATTTTTCACATCACCCGCAGCCAACAGTGGGAAGAAGCAAAACAAGTTCAATCCTATCGCGGAGATACGCTAGATACTGAAGGATTTATCCACTGTTCGACTCTGCCGCAAGTTCTTAAATCTGCTAATAAATTTTTTGTGGGACAAACAGGATTGCTGCTGCTTTGGATTGACTCGGACAAAGTAGAATCTGAAATTAAGTATGAATTGGCTGCGGGTGAGAATTACCCGCACATTTACGGGCCGCTGAATGTTGATGCTGTGTTGAAAGTTGTTGAGTTTGAACCGGGTGCAGATGGCAAGTTTGAATTACCAGAAGAATTAAAAAATGTTGTTTAATATTCTGATTTTTTAGCATTGTAAACTAACTTTTTAGGGCGGGCTAGAAGCCCACCCCACGGGAAAGTTTAATTTTGTGGAACGGGCATCTTGCCCGTTCTAATTTCTGAAACATATCAATTTAAACTGACTGATTAACCAACTCTGCCGCCAATTTCAGCGCATCTTCGCGAGTCGCAATTCTACCCTCCACCCGCGCTAATTGAATCTCCATTAACAATTCACCGATGCGCGGACTTCTGGGCAAATTCAAATATTGCATTAAATCATTGCCGCTAACTAATTGTGTGGCATGAGCAATAATATCATCAGCATCCAGATAGCGATTAATTAACAGTGAAATCTCCTCAACCGCAACTCCCGCCGCCACGGCTAAAACCGCTAAAACTGGAAATACTATTCCCACATCCCGAAACAAAAAATACTGTTCTCGCAAAGACATTTCCGCGATAGGTTGTGCTGGCAATTTGGGCAAGTATTTCAAAAGCCCGATCGCACTTTTAATCTCCGCATTGCTGTACTTCAACCGCAGCAACTGGGTTTCAGCAATTGTCGGGTCGGAATCTGCCAAAATAGCCAACTTCGCGACAGCCAACAAAGGCGTTTTAATTGTATCTCTAATCTGACGCCCGAATTCTTTCCCTAATTCCGGGTAATTTGCCGCTAATTTGTCAGCAGATGCGTCAATTTTTGTCAAAATATCGAAACGGTCGATCGCACTTTCAAACCAAATCGAAAACAAACCGTCTTCGCAACCGCGACAAATCCAAGGAACACCGTTAGGATTGCTCAACAAATAACCCAATTCCGTCCGCACCCGTTCCACCGCTACCCGACTCAACAGCGGCGCTAATTCCCGAATCGCAGATTGAGTTTCCGGTTCGATCGCAAAACCCAACTGTGCCGCTTGGCGGTAAGCTCTTAATAACCTCAGCGGATCGTCCTCCAAATTTGACCGCGAAATCATCCGCAGCACACCCAACCGCAAATCAGTTTGACCGTCCAAAGGATCGATGATTTCTCCTGTAAAAGGATTGTAGGCGATCGCATTTATCCGAAAATCCCGGCGCAGCAAATCCCCCTCCAGACTCCCCCCTTCCGCTTGCGCCAAATCCACCGTACCGCCCGCAAACACCACCCGCGCAATTTGGCGTTCCGCATCCAACAAGACAAATCCACCTTTCGTGCGATCGGCAATTTTTCGAGCAGTCTTCACGGCCCGTGTTAGCATAACGAAATCCAAATCAAAATAGTGCGATCGGCGGCCCAGCAACGCATCCCGTACCGCACCGCCCACCAGATAAGCAGGCGGTGTCAGCAGTTTCAAATCAAACGGCCAAGTATTAGGAGATAATGAAGAGGGCAAATTAATCGGCATTGCAACAAAAATCTACTTTCCTTACAAACAATAAAACTCTTGCTACGCTAGATTAACAGAAAGCTCAAATTTCACCAATCTTTTTGAAATGCACAGAGGATATCAAGAATGTGTATTTGTATTAACTGCCACTATGTAGACCGCTGCTTCACCTACCACGCCGTAGAAGAACAGCACGAACAGCTTCACCTCACCGAAACACCCGATTTCGACCCCGTAGAACCCACCATCAACGTCAACATCCGTCCCCGCCAAGACGAAATTGAAATGGAATGGGATGTAGTCGGCTGTCAGAGTTTCAAGCAAGAGACCGGCAAATGGGCAAAATTGCGGCCAGGCGAACTCGTCCCGACTTAAGGAAGAAGGAAGAGGGAAGAAGGAAGAAGGAAGAGGGAAGAGGGAAGAAGGAAGAAGGAAGAAGGAAAAAAATAAAACTCTCTCATTTTCTTGTTTCTTCTTTTTACCCAATTTTCAATTTTCCATTTCCAATTTTCAATTTTCAATCCCCGATTTTCAATTCCCGATGCCCGATGCCCGATGCCCAATTCCCCATTCCCCATTCCCAATTAAAAATCTAAAATCTAAAATCTAAAATCTAAAATCCAATGTGCTATTGCTTAAACCCAACTTGTCAGAATCCGCACAACCCAGGGGATGCAGAATTGTGCCAAAGTTGCGGCTCAAAATTGTTGTTGACTATTGACGCAGAAACGCCATCAGCATCTCGCTATCGAACCATAAAGCCGATCGGGCAAGGAGGCTTTGGCCGAACCTTTCTAGCAGTTGATGAAACCAAACCCCTGATTTTTTCGCAGTGCGTAATCAAGCAATTTTTCCCGCAAAATACGGCAGCCGAAAAAGCCGCTCAACTATTTCACCAAGAAGCAGCCCAGCTAGAAACCTTGGGCAAACATCCCCAGATTCCAGAATTAATCGCGCATTTTGAACAAGACGGGAGACAGTATTTAGTACAAGAATTTATAGACGGCAAAAACCTAGCCAGAGAATTAGAACAAAAAGGAGCATTCACCGAAACTCAAATTCGGCAAATCCTCAACGATTTATTGCCTGTGCTCCACTTCGTCCACAAATCCAAAGTCATTCACCGCGATATCAAACCAGAAAATATCATTCGCCGCCGCCTATCTCCAACTCCTTTACCCACTTTAGAAAGTTCCTATCAACCCTCTCCTTTCCAAAAAGATATTGTTTTAGTAGACTTTGGTGCAGCTAAGAAAGTAACAGCAAACGGCTTGCAGCCAACTGGTACAATCATCGGCAGTGCTGCTTATACAGCCCCAGAACAATTGATGGGTAAAGCAGTTTTTGCCAGCGATATCTACAGTTTGGGCGTTACCTGCATTCACTTGCTGACTGAAATTCCTCCCTTCGATTTGTTCGACAGTACAGAGGATTCTTGGGCTTGGCGAAATTATTTGAAGACGGCTGTTAGCGACGATTTCGGCCGCATCCTCGACACTATGCTTCAAAGTGCCACCAATCGGCGCTACAGTTCAGCATCAGCAGTCATCCGGCACTTGAACCCCAAACCAGTCTATTTAGACGCAGAGCCTGTGCTAGACGCGCCGGAAACGCCCGCAGAACGGGTGGTTACACCTGCGCCCGGTGTGTCGCTTTTCACTCGCCAAGAGCAAGCCGAAATTCAGCAAGCTTTGCAAGAGGATCTCGCCCCGTACAATGTTACAATCCAAGTCAGTCAAGCCAAGCAACAGCTCAATATCGTCATCAACAGAACCGAAGACAACCCCGTTTACTATCCGCACTTATCTCAAATAATTGCCACCAGACTCACCGATTTGCAGTTAAATAAAGTCGCAGCCGTGAAGCTGTTGGGAAGAGTCAACAATTCTCGCCGCCCGGAGTGGAAGCAAATATTGCAAATCGATCCCAAGATTAAATTGAGAAACAAACTCGTGCGGCTGCAACACAATCAATTAGTCAAGAAAATCGCCCCTGTTACTACCCAAGAATTTTGGCTGCCGAAGTTGAAAACTCAGGATTTTTGGATAGATGCGCTAATGTTTGCCTTAGTTTGGTTTATCTTTGGCTCTCAAATAGTCATTTTTAATTCTTGGTTTGCGCTAATAGTTACGTCTGGTTTTATGACGGTCAAGCATCAAGTTTCCCAACACAAAGAGTTTGCCAATAAAAATTTATTTGCAAGTTTAGTAGTGCTGTTTTTGATGAGTGGCGGCCTGGGTAATTCCAGGATTTTAAATACGGGAATATTTGGCATTCTTTTGGGTTGCTTAGTTGTGGCTTTACCGCTGTTTTTTGTTAAGGAAAATTATCAGTAATCGTGAATAGCAATCCCCAAGACGTAACATCTGTTAAAAAATACGGCTTAGCCCTGCACACAGCTAGTCGCGAACTCGGTTTAGCCATCAGCAATTTTGCCGGGGATTCTCGCTGCCAAACTTGGAATTTGGATCGCGATTTAGCAACTCATTTGCATCAGTATTTAGTCGAGTTTATTCAGCCGCAAACTTGGGCGGATTTGGCTTTTCTTGCGGTGGCGAAGGGGCCCGGAGGTTTCACGGGGACTCGGATGGGTATGGTGACGGCGCGGACTTTGGCTCAACAGTTGGATATTCCGGTTTTTGCGATTTCAACTTTGGCGGCTGTCGCTTGGGCGGAACCCCCCCTTGCTAAGGGGCTTTTGGAATTAGAACCCCCCCAACCCCCCCTTAGTAAGGGGGGGCTTTTGAGTGCAGAACATTCCCTTGGTAAGGGGGGGCTTTTGGATACGGAACCCCCCCAACCCCCCCTTGCTAAGGGGGGGCTTTTGAGTGCAGAACCTTCCCTTGGTAAGGGGGGGCTTTTGGATACGGAACCCCCCCAACTCCCCTTTGCTAAGGGGGGGCTTTTGAGAGAGGATATGGCGCTGCAAATGCCTGCACAGCGGGGACAATTGTTTGGGGCGGTTTATTCAGTTAACAAAGATTCTGGTTTAACTGAGTTGTTTCCTGATACGGTGATGACTCCTGAATCTTGGCAGGAAAAGTTGGATAATTGGGGGAATTCTTATCAGTTAATTGAAGTTGGTAGCGAGTTGGGTTGGTCGGTTTCTAGTGTATTGGAATTGGCTTATTTGGAGTGGGAAATGGGAAGTCGTCCTGATTGGTCGGATGCTTTGCCTTTTTACGGGCAACATCCGGTTAAGGGACACTGAATATTGGGAATAGGGCATTGGGAATAGGGCATTGGGCATTATTTCGTTTCAGTTAAATCAACTTGTAGAGTGCGTTTTTTTTCCGACCATGCCCGATGCCCGATGCCGGTAAATGATTTATAAGCAATTAAGCAGACTTGATATCGTTGTTTATTTAAGGGCGATACAAACTTCGAGGCAAAAAGTTAAGGTTAGGGGGTCTGGGCTTTCGGTTCGCAATCGATCGATCTCAGCTCGATCGCAGCCGCGAGATTCCATAAAATCGAGCATCCAGTTCGTTATTGTAGCGAGATCGATGTATTTTGCTCCGAGACAAACAGGGCAAATTTCTGGGCTGAGGGTACCGGTGCCGCCGCATTCGGGGCAATCCCAGTGGCTGGTTACGGGATCGGGGGTAGTTAGGATGTTGTTCATGCTGGGAAAAAGTACGCGCGGCGTAGCGATCCTGCAGGGAATCGCACTACTCGTTAACTCTAGCAAAAATGCCGATCGCCCTTACTTCTTCCTGTGTTTACACTAGGCGGGCTAGTGACTAAAATTGACAAAAATACAAAAGGGGTGGCTATGTTCGATCGCACTCAATGGTTTTTGGCTGGTATGTCAATTGCGCTTTCGGTTCAATTAAGCCAGCCAGTGGTAGCGACCGTGCCAGTTGGCAAAACCGTACAAACAGCACAAACCAACAGTAGCAACGCTGCCCAAAAAGTATATGAAGAAGCACAGAAACTCGCCAAACAAGGATTCTCCGAACTCTCCGACCAAGAAATCGGCGACATCGCTGAAGGAAGAATGTCCCCAGAAGGAATACCGGAAGCTTTAAAAGGTGCGATCATCAAATATGAAGAAGCATTAAAACTGTATCGAGCAGTAGGCGATCGCGAGAAAGAAGCTGTTATCCTCTCCACACTCGCCAATATCTGCTCACTAACGGGAAAACGCCAGGAAGAGTTAGAGTATTACAACCAGTCACTGACCCTGTATCGAGAAGTAGGTAATCGCAGCGAGGAAGCTGGCATCCTCGACGCCTTGGGTACTTTTTACTCACTAGCAGCAGAATACCAGAAAGCGCTAGAGTATTACAGCCAGTCCCTTCCCCTGTATCGGGCAGTAGGCGAGCGCAGCGGGGAAGCTACCGCCCTCAGCAAAATCGGCGAAGCTTACTCAGAATTGGGAGAAACACAGAAAGCGTTAGAGTATTACAACCAGTCACTGCCCCTGATTCGGGTACTAGGTGATCGCAACAGGGAAGCTCACATTCTTAAAAACATCGGTCTAGCCTACTATGATTTGGGAGAAAGACAGAAAGGGCTAGAGTATTATAGCCAGTCCCTTCCCCTGTTTCGGGAAATAGGTGAGGGTGGCTGGGAAACTACTATTCTCGAAGACCTCAGCCGAGGCTACGATGATTTGGGAGAAAAACAGAAAGCGTTAGAGTATTACAACCAATTGCTGACCCTGTATCGGGCAAAAGGTGATCGCACTAGGGAAGCTATGATCCTCAACAGCATCGGCCTAGTCTACTCAGAATTGGGAGAAAAACAGAAGGCATTAGAGTATTACAGCCAGTCCCTTCCCCTGAGTCGCGCAATAGGCAATCGCATCGAGGAAGCCCTCGCTCTCAGTCACATCGGTCTAGTCTACTCAGAATTGGGAGAAAAACAGAAGGCGTTAGAGTATTACAAACAGTCGGCGTCAGTGTTTCCGACAGTAGACAATCCCAATAGGGGAACCCTCAATGAGGCAGCCCTCATCATCAACAACATCGCTGGTGTCTACTCAGACTTGGGAGAAAAACAGAAGGCGTTAGAGTATTACAGCCAGTCGCTGTCAGTGTTTCGGGCAATAAGCAACCGCACCGCGGAATCCTCTAGAATCTATCAGATTTATACTGTCTATCAATCGCTCCCCACGAGACGGGTAGTAAATGATCGCTACGAGGAAGCCTTCACCCTCAGCAACATCGGCGGTGTCTACTTAGACTTGGGAGAAAACCAGAAGGCGCTAGAGTATTACAACCAGTCGCTGTCACTATTTCAAGCAGGAGGCAATCGCAGTGGAGAAGCTATAACCCTCACCAACATCGGTAGAGTCTACGATAAATTGGGAGAAAAACAGAAAGCGTTAGAGTATTACAGCCAGTCTCTTCCCCTGAGTCGAATAGTGGGCAATCGCTCACAGGAAGCTCGCACCCTTTACAGTATGGCTTATGTCAAAGGCGCTCAAGGCAATCTCACTGAAGCCCTCAACGACATTGAATCCTCTATCAAAATCATTGAAAACCTCCGCACCAAAATAGCCAGCCCAGAACTCCGCAGCTCCTACTTTGCCACGGTTCAGGACTACTACGAATTCTACATCGCTTTGTTAATGCAGCTGCATAAAATTAATCCTAAGTCCGGGTACGATCGCAAAGCCTTAGAAGCCAGCGAACGTTCGAGGGCCCGCAGTCTTCTCGAACTCCTCTTTGAAAGTAACGCCAACATTCGCGAAGGTATTTCTCCCGATTTACTGCAACAAGAAAAGAGCTTGCAACAGCAACTCGATGTCATCGAAAAGCAGCGCCTCGAAGCAGTCAGCACCCCCAATCCCAACGCAGGTAAAATCGCTGAAATTGATCAACAGCGCCTCGCACTTTTAGAGCTATATCAGCAACTCCAAACAAAGATTCGTACTGCCAGCCCCCGCTACGGAGCCCTCACCCAACCCCAACCTTTAACGCTGCCAGAAATTCAGAAACAGATTCTCGATGAAAACACTATTTTATTGCAGTATGCCCTCGGCAAAGACCGAAGTTATTTGTGGGTGGTGACATCCACCGGATTAACCAGCTATGAATTACCAAAACAGGCTGATATTGAAACAGCAGCCCGTAATTTCCGAGACGCAGTAACTAGCCCAATATCGAGAGATATTCCCCAGCAAGTTGCCGAAGCCAGTGCCAATCTGGGCAAATTAATTTTACAACCGACAGCAGGTCAATTAGGAAACAAACGCTTATTAATTGTTCCCGACGGCGTGCTGCACTATACCCCTTTTCCGGCGTTAACTATTTCCCAAACCCCTGGACAAAATACCAATGTTCCCTTAATTGCCGAACATGAAATTATTACCCTGCCTTCTGCCTCAAGTCTCGCCATTCTCCGACAAAATTACGGAGATAGAAAACCGCCCAGCCAAACTTTAGCAATTTTAGCAGATCCTGTTTTCACTCCAGATGATGAAAGAATTAAAGGAAAAATCACCCAAGCAACAATAGAAAAATTAGAAGCAAACAACCTCGGTTTAAATCGCTCGCTTCGTGCTTCTAATCGGCAATGGCCGCCCGAACGCCTCGCATTTACCCGCCAAGAAGCCCAAACAATATTAACTTTATTCCCCTCAGCTTCTAGCCGTCAAATATTTGATTTTGATGCCAGCCGCACTACTGCTACCGATGGCAACTTAGCCAATTATCAAATCATTCACTTTGCCACCCACGGCCTTGCTAACAGCAAAAACCCCGAACTGTCAGGAATTCTGATGTCGATGGTAGATGACAAAGGCAATCTTGTCAATGGTTTTTTGCGCCTCACGGATATTTTTAACTTGAAACTAGCGGCAAATTTAGTAGTTTTAAGTGCTTGTCAATCGGGAATGGGACAGAATGTTAAAGGCGAAGGAATGGTGGGATTAACAAGGGGATTTATGTATGCGGGGGCGCAGCGGGTGGCGGTGAGTTTGTGGAGTGTGGATGATGAAGGAACTGCTGTGTTAATGCAAAAGTTTTATCAACAAATGTTGCAACAAAAGCTAGCGCCAGCGGCAGCTTTGAGGGCGGCGCAGATTGAAATGATGCAGGAAGAAAAATGGAAATCTCCCTATTATTGGGCTGCTTTTACCTTGCAAGGCGAGTGGAAATGATATAATAGTTCAAGGTTCTCAGAGGTAAACCCCATGAAAATTACTCTCAAGCCTGAGCAGCAAAAATTCATAGAAGCACAAGTTACAAGTGGCAGATATCCTTCGGCGGAGGAGGTAATCGCAGCGGCATTAGAACTCCTAGCCGACACCAGTGAGCCCAAAGAGAGCAACAGCTATCAAAAATGGGTAGAAGAAACGCGACCAAAAGTATCAACAGGAATAGCTCAACTCGATCGCGGTGAAGGGATTGATGGAGAAATAGTTATAGCAAGATTGCAGGAAAAATTTCGGAAAATGCGGGAGAACTAAAGATGAGTCGCTACATTGTTTCTCCAGAAGCGAGTCGCGATTTAGATGAAATTTCGGATTACTTTGCAGCTAGAAATATTGAATCCGGAGAACAGTTTGTCGAGGAGTTCAATCGCAAGTGTCGCAATTTAATTAACTTTCCTAATATGGGCCGTAGTTACGAGGAACTAGCTGCTTCTGTGCGGGGACTTCCTCTCATGGGTTACATTATTCTTTATCGGGCGATAGACAGTGGAATTGAAATTATCAGGGTGGTGAGGGGAGAACGGGATTTACCGTCGCTATTTTCTGAGGAGGATGACTGATATCAAATCCGGTAGCATCCATGATATTACCCACAGCCAGGACACGGCAGTGCCGTGTCCCTACAATTAATGGGGGTAGGGACACGGCACTGCCGTGTCCTCTATATCATTCCGATGCAACCGGAAACGATATGACTAACAGTTAGAGTGTTTGCCAAATGTAAGGTGCGCTTAGGAACGGGCAAGATGCCCGTTCCACAAAAGAATGAGTTTTCTTGTGGGGTGGGCATCTTGCCCGCCCAGAAAAGGGTTTATCGCCCGCTAGCTAAAGCCTCCCGCAATTTGCGGCCCCGCGATTTATCCCGAAGTTCGGGAGTCGCCATCCGCAACACAAAATCCAGCAACCAAGGCGCAATTCGGTGACACCAAACTGCTAGATGACTTTGCCATCCTACCAAGATTTCCGGCGCATCTTTCTGCAATCCCGCGACAAGCGCTAGGGCAACTTTTTCGGGAGTTGTGGGCACTACCCACCGGAATTGTTCCAAGTCTCGCACCATGTCGGTATCTGTTAGAGATGGCAGCAAAGCTGTGACTCGAACATTGTACTGAGTTAACTCGCTGCGTAAAGCTTGGGTGAATCCCAAAATCGCAAATTTGGTAGCAGAATAAGTGGCCATTGTGGGCGCGGCAATTTTTCCCATTAAGCTGGAAACATTGACGATTGTTCCTTCTTTTTGAGTCGCCATTCGCCTCGCTACTAAGCGGGTAATTGTGTAAGTTCCGAGCAAATTTAAGGCGATTTCTTCCTCGATTAACGGCAGCGGAGAACGCAAGAATGATGCTTGGTGGGCGACGCCTGCACAGTTGACTAGCAGGTGAATCGGGCCGCAATCTCGCCAAGCTTGGGCGATCGCAATATTCACCGCTACTGACTGAGTTAAATCCAAAGCTAACGGCACTACTTCTGTGCCAAAAAGATCGATTTCCTCTGCCAGTTCAATTAATTGCCTGCGGTTGCGCGCCACAATCAACAAACGTTTGACTCCTTGTCTCGCTAATTCCAGGGCGATCGATCGCCCAATTCCGCGCGAAGCTCCTGTAACAAGAGCTGTTTTTCCTTGAAGTTGCATAATAGATTAAACCTTTTGGTAGATGCTCACTGCGGCACGGAGTTATGAGTTGTGAGTTGTGAATTATTAGTTATGAGTTGAATGTTTTGGCGGTAACAACTCATAATTCATAATTGTTGAAAAGGCTATCTTGTTTCGATAGACCTGATTTACTTGTGGGGTTAACTCAAAACTAAAAACTTTTGAATCGCTAACGTGCGCGTGAGTTGAACTAAACTTGTGGTTTGCCAGAAATCAGTCAAATATCTGGTCTTTTAACCTCATTCAAGCAGACAAAGCTGAGATGAGAAAACAGAGTCGGAAATCATTGCCAAGCGGGCTTTGTTACCGCTTTTTCTTGTGTTCGCGGAGGCGGACTTTGCCTGTGTAGCCGCGAATTTATTCGCCGGGCACATTCACCGCGAATTGGTCATTGAGCGGGGTTGGAGAACCCCTCTTTCTTCACTCCGTGGAGGCGGATTTTGCCTGTGCAGCCGCGAATAAATTGGCCGGGAATATTCGCCGGGATTGGTTATTCGCCAGGGCTTCATTACCCCTCTTTTTTTAGTCCGCAGAGGCAGACTATATCCTGTGCAGCGGCGACTTAAAATCGCCGGGAATTCGTGCGAATTGGCACAGGATAATTGAGCAATGCAGATTATCAATTCCACACCTCCTAGATATGAGAATTTCCTATCTACACACACCTTAACAACTAGAAGTTAAAGCGGCAACAATTTTTAATAAATCTTCCGCAACACTTCTTTACAATTTTCTCATACTGCCGATTTCCAAGTGCCGTGAAAGCCCAAAGGTATGACACCGGGCAATTCTAGCTTGCAAACAGGTTCGCGGGAAAGTCCGTCGCTGTCAAATATCCAGACTTCGCTGCTGTCAGAATTGCCGTCATAAATAACTGTTACTATCCAACCTTTCTCCGACGAAATATCTGGAACGTAGATGGGCTCTGTGGGATAGCGATTTTCGCCCAAGTCCGCAATTGTGAGATTGCGGCTTTGCGTGTCCAAACGGGCGATCGCGCCATAACGTTCCGGTACAATATCAACGTCAGGCCGATACATTGCCAGATAAATATATCGCGAGTCTTGCCCTATTTCTGAAGCAGGTACCGTCGGAAATTCGCAAGGTTGATCCAGCAATTCTTCGGCTGCTGTCACTTTGCCAGTTTGAGGATTGAGATGCACCCGCCACAGGGAACCCTCCGCATCGGTGCGAGTTTCACCCGCCGCTACTTCTTTCAGCCGCTGATTAGTTTGAAAGTCAGCGAAGCGCACAAAATCAACCGCCACCGAACCATCTTCCTTGACAAAACCGTTAGCAAAATGCCACTGAAACCAAGAATCGGTTTCGCCGCGACTAACTAAAGAGAGAGTTTCCGAGTCAACAACTAATATCTGCGTTCCTAACTCTGGTTTCCATTCCAAAGAGTCGCTGTAACTGCTAATTCCAGCTAACACTGGCAAAAATTTTACTCGTACTGGCGGCACAAAAAATATTAGATACTTTCCAGCCAAAACAAAATCGTGGAGCATAGGAGCGCCATCTAAAGCAACAGTTGCTTGTTGCACAATTTTGCCTGTAGGAGCGCTTTTATATAGATTCAACTTTGTACTGGCACCATGTGTCATTCCAAAGTTAAAAATATTGCCAGTAATCGGGTCGCGCTTGCAGTGAGCGGAATAAGAAGATCCACGCTCTAAACTTCCTAAATCGTCCGTTCCGCGAGTTTCCAAGGTTTGCAAATCGAGGCTGTGAGGCCAGCCACCTTCCCACAAAGCTAAAAGGCGATCGGGCAAAGCTAAAACAGAAGTATTGGCAGCATTTTTCACAGATTTAGTCCACCGCAACCATGCAGGCCCCGGTGCTGTCATGCCGTAATTAGGGTAGAGAAATTTATCAGCTTTTTCCTCAGCTTGGTATCCCGCTGTTTCCACGTAGCGATAAACAGCCGCAGCACCCGCATCGGTAAAATGTACAGCCAAAATTGCACCATCGCCATCAAACCAGTGTCCCGCATCCATGCCACCGCGTTGCAAACGTGCGGGCCCGTTACGGTAGAGAGTGCCTCGCAATCCTGCGGGAATTTTACCGCTTTTAACGGATAACTGAGTCAGGGGAAATTCCGCAGCCGGACGAGCTAAAGCGTGAGCCCAGGATTTTTTAGCTGAGATTTTAGTGTCTATTTTCATTGGAAACTCGCAATTTTTAACTGATATGACAGAAGTTTTCCTATACAATTATAGCAAAAATTAACTAACAGCTATGACTCTCCGCCGCCGTGCTCTGCTGACAACTTTTGGGCTGACTGCTATTGGTACTCAGCTTTTGCCGTTAGCGAAGCCCTCGAATAGGATCGCGCAAACCAACGTATCTCCCAAAAGTGCGATCGTTAAGCCGCGCCGCCTGCAAGTTGGCGATACTATAGCTTTAATCAATCCTGCCGCTTTCAACTACAAAAAAGAAATCGAGGATTTTTTTAAAGTTATGGAAAAGCTGGGTTTAAAAGTTAAATTGGGAGAGCATTTTTACGACCGATACGGCTATTTAGCGGGCAAGGATGCCGATCGCGCGGCCGATGTCAACGCAGCCTTTGCCGATGACTCAGTGCGAGCTATTTTTACCGGGATGGGCGGCTGGGGCTGTGCTCGGATCTTGCCGCTCCTGGATTACAATATTATCGGCAACAACCCCAAAATTATTATGGGATTCAGCGATATTACTGCGCTGTTATTGGGGATTTATGCTAAAACTAATAGAGTTACTTTTCACGGCCCTTTAGGTGCGTCAACTTGGAGTCCCTTTACAGTGGATTACGTAAAAAAAGTTTTGTTTGACGGAGGTTCTGTGACGATGCAAAACTCCAAAAGCGTGCAAGTTCAAACAATCGGGCGCGGCACAGCTAGGGGAAAACTAATCGGCGGCAATTTATCAGTAATAGCAGCAATGGTGGGTTCTGCATATTTACCGCAGTGGGAAAACAGTATTTTGTTTGTCGAGGAAGTTGGCGAAGAAGTTTATCGCATCGATAGAATGCTGACGCAGCTCAAATTAGCGGGCATTCTCGATAAAATATCAGGTTTTATTTTCGGACAGTGTACCAAGTGCGAAGCTGAAAAACCCCAAGAGTCCCTAACCTTACCTCAAGTCTTGTCCGACCACATTCGCCCTTTGAAGATTCCCGCGTGGTACGGTTCAATGGTGGGACACATCCGGGAACAGTTCACTTTGCCGATCGGTCAAGAAGTCGAAATCGACGCTGACTCTGGTACAATTAAATTGTTAGAATCCGCTGTCAGCTAAATCTTAAACTCTTCGGGATATTACCGAGGCAGAGCCTCCGGATCTGCGTTCCCAGGCAGAGCCAGGGAACGAGAAATAAATTTAAACACAAAATCAGAAATATCGTGAAAAAAACCGCACAATTAATTAAACCCTTAACAGTAATAATTTTGACAATTCTTTGCCTGTTGCCGCTCAATGCCTGTGCAGCAGCAAGTAAAACCGCAAATGGCGACGCCATTTACCAGCAGCGAACAGTCCACAATCCCGACGGCATCGGCAAATTTTACATGGGTCGAGAAATTGCCCAAGTCATGGGATATCAAGGCGCTGGTTGGCTGGAAAGACCGTCTCGCGGCATGGAAGAAAAATCAGCTCGATTAGTCAACAATCTTGATTTAAAACCAACCGATATTGTAGCAGACATTGGAGCGGGAACGGGATATATTAGCTTTCGCATCGCTCCCTTAGTTCCACAAGGAAAGGTTTTAGCAGTTGACGTGCAGCCGGAAATGATTAATTTTATTAAAGTGAATAAACAAGAAAAAAATATCGCTAACGTTGAGCCAGTTTTGGCGAGTATCGACAATCCGAATTTGCCGGAAAATAGCGTAGATTTAGTTGTGATGGTCGATGCTTATCACGAATTTGCATATCCCAGAGAAATGATGCAAGGAATTGTGAAAGCACTCAAACCGGGAGGCCGCACCGTATCGATCGAGTATCGCGGCGAAAACCCGCTGATTCCCATTAAAGGTTTGCACAAAATGACGCAGAAGCAGGTGAAAAAAGAAATGGCCGCCGTCGGTTTAGTATGGAAAGAGACAAAAGATCTGTTACCCCAGCAGCATTTGATGGTGTTTGAGAAACCATCTCAAATTTAGCAGCCAAACAGAGCGATTATATACCATTTTTACTCCTTTTTGTCAAGATACAAAAGACGTATTTTTGAGGCGTGCGGGCGCTCGGTCACACATACTAAGCCTTAAGTAACCCTTAAGATAGACATTTTACTAAAAATACCATTTACAATTAAAAATTGATAACCCAGAGGCGCTTCCTTCATTTTTCAAGCGAAGAAGTGTCGCTATTAAGAAGTACCAGCGTGAACATTCCAAGTTCCATCCTCACCATGCTCGCCGGCATCGTAGTGACTCTGATCAGTCTCTGGTACGGGCAGAATCACGGTTTACTGCCGATCGCCGCCTCTAATGAAGCATCCGAGATAGACGCACTATTCAATACAATGATGACCATTTCCACTGGATTATTTATCATGGTCCAGGGAGTGCTAATCTTTGCTGCAATTAAATATCGCCGCCGTCCAGGAGACAACACAGATGGGCCGCCTTGGCATGACAACTTTCCCTTAGAAATTCTTTGGACAGCCGTGCCGGCGGTGATTATTTTAGGAATCGGAGTCTACAGTTTTGAGATTTACAACTCAATGGGAGGCCTCGATCCGATGGGCAATCACGACCACGGCACCATGCAAGCGCACTCTAAAATGCGGGGAAGTGCGATCGCAGCCACACTCTCAGATACACCCCAAAAAACTCCTCAAATTCCGTCTCAAAAACTCGTTGCTTTAGGCGTAGGTGCTTCCCCTGAAAATGAAGACAAACCAGCAGACTTAGTTGTAAATGTCATGGGTTTGCAGTACGCCTGGATTTTTAGCTATCCAGAAAGCGGCGTTAGTTCTGGCGAACTGCATATGCCAGCCAACCGCGACGTACAGCTAAATATTTCAGCTCAAGACGTGCTGCACGCATTTTGGCTGCCGGAATTTCGCCTCAAACAAGATGCAATTCCCGGGCGACCGAGCGAACTGAGATTTACAGCAACTAAAACCGGCGAATACCGGGTTGTTTGTGCTGAATTGTGCGGCGCTTATCACGGAGCGATGAAAGCTGTAGCAGTCGTTCACACGCCAGAAGAATTCGACACTTGGCTGCAAAGCCAGCAAGTTGCTAGCAGTCAAAACTTAGAGCAAGCAGTTGCAGTCAATCCTGGGGAATTGTCAGACGGTGAATTTTTGGCTCCCTACGTCAGGGAAATAAAAATTAATTCCGAAACCCTAGAACAACTTCACCCAACTCATCACTAAAAATAGTCATTAGTTCCTGGCACGGGGTATTTTATCTTGAGCTAATAACTAATGACTAATAACTAATGACTAATAACTATGACACAAGCACAGTTCCAAGAAAGTGCCAACACTGAGGCTCGCGGAACAGCGCCCGCTGATAGACATTGGCGCGACTACTTCACTTTTAATACCGACCACAAAGTCATCGGTATTCAATACCTGGTAACAACATTTATTTTCTATCTAATCGGCGGCGTGATGGCCACTTTGGTGCGAACAGAACTCGCCACCCCCGACTCCGATTTTGTCCCCCCCGAACTCTACAACAGTTTATTTACTGTTCACGCGACGGTGATGATCTTCCTGTGGATCGTACCCGCCGGAGCCGGATTTGCTAACTTTTTGATCCCCTTAATGATTGGGGCAAAAGACATGGCATTTCCCAGACTGAATGCCCTTGCCTTTTGGCTAATTCCCGTAGGCGGCGTGTTGCTGTTGAGCAGTTTTTTGGTGGGAGCTCCACAGGCGGGTTGGACTTCCTATCCGCCTTTAAGCTTAGTTACTGCTCAAGCGGGGGAAGAAATTTGGATTCTCAGCGTTTTGATTCTGGGAACTTCTTCGATTTTGGGGGCGGTTAATTTTGCCGTTACCATCTTTACCATGCGGGTTCCGAGCATGGGTCTCAATGATATGCCTTTGTTTTGCTGGGCGATGATTGCGACTTCAGCGCTCACTTTGATTGCTACTCCAGTGTTAGCCGCAGCTTTGATTTTGCTGTCGTTTGACTTGTTAGCAGGAACGGCATTTTTTAACCCGACCGGCAACGGCGATCCGATCGTCTACCAGCATTTATTCTGGTTTTATTCGCACCCGGCAGTTTACATTATGATTATGCCCTTTTTCGGGGTGATTTCAGAAGTTTTGCCGGTGCATTCGCGCAAGCCAATTTTTGGTTATTTGGCGATCGCATATTCCAGTCTCGCTATCAGCTTTTTGGGCTTGATCGTGTGGGCGCACCATATGTTTACCAGCGGCACTCCCGGCTGGCTGCGGATGTTTTTTATGATCACGACTATGATCATCGCCGTACCAACTGGGATTAAAATATTTAGCTGGTTGGCAACTATTTGGGGAGGCAAACTCCGGCTTGTCAGCGCGATGCTATTTGGGATGGGTTTTATCTCAACATTTGTGCTCGGCGGCATCACCGGGATCATGGTAGCTTCGGTACCTTTCGACATTCACGTTCACGACACTTATTTTGTCGTCGCTCACCTACACTACGTGCTGTTTGGCGGCTCAGTGTTTGGAATTTACGCTGCTTTTTACCACTGGTTCCCCAAAATGACGGGGCGGATGATTAATGAATTTTGGGGTAGAGTTCACTTTGTTTTAACCTATGTTGGCTTTACTGTAACTTTCTTGCCCATGCACGCTTTGGGGATGCAAGGAATGCCTCGGCGGGTGGCAATGTACGACCCGAAATTTACCACAATTAATGTCATTTGTACTGTCGGTGCTTATATGCTGGCAGTGTCTACAATCCCGTTTATCATTAATGTGATTTGGAGCTGGAGGTACGGCCCGAAAGCAGGTGACAATCCTTGGCAAGCTTTGAGTTTGGAATGGATGACGACTTCGCCACCCCCCATCGAAAATTTTGAAGGAGTGCCGGTATTGGCAACTGGGCCTTACGATTACGGCATGGAAAAAATTCAGAATACAGGGGAACGTCTCAGGCTCAAGCTGAGGGAAAATGCCACCCGCAACGCCCAGAAAACAGGTATTCCTCTTGCGGAGGCTCAAGCTTCAACTTTCTTGGGCCGTACTGCAACTTTGGTCGCTCCTGAATCAGAGGTAAATGTTGATTCTCCTGCTGATGAAAGTCAAGATGGCGAATAGTTATTAGTCATCAGTCATTAGTCATTGGGCATTGTTGACTGTTGACTGTTGACTGTTAACTAATGACTGATGACTAATGCCAACTGCCAACTGCCAACTGACAAGTGACAACTGACAACTGACTTCTTCATTACCAATTTCTTATGCAAATTCCAGCGATCGATCCGGCAAAAACAGCCCTGAATTACCACCACGAGGGCGAAGTAGAAGCACACGGTGTCGAGCATCCCGACCACCGAATGTTAGGGGTAATTGTGTTCCTGTGCGCTGAAGGCATGATATTTTTCGGTATGTTTGCCGCGTATTTGATTTATCGGGCGATGGCCCCGGCGTGGCCTCCTGAAGGTACGCCCGAGCGCGAGTTATTGCTGCCGGGAATCAATACGGTAATTCTGATTGCTAGCAGTTTTGTTATTCACAATGCGGATACTGCAATCAAAAAGAATGATGCCGCCGGAATGCGGAATTGGTTGCTCGTAACTATTGCTATGGGCGCAGTTTTCTTGTTCGGTCAGGTTTACGAATACGCTCATTTAGAGTTTGGCTTGACGACGAATTTGTATGCCAGTTGCTTTTACGTTTTGACTGCTTTTCACGGCTTGCACGTAACGTTGGGAGTGCTTTTGATGGTGGCGGTGGTGTGGCGATCGCGCGCGCAAGGTCACTATTCTAGCGAGCACCACTTCGGAATCGAAGCGACTGAGATTTACTGGCACTTTGTCGATGTGATTTGGATTGTTTTGTTTTTGCTGCTGTATATTTTGTGATCCCAGAGGCTTTTGGGCCTCTGCCACAAGAGATTTGTATGACCCCCAACTGGGGGTTTTTTTATTGTTTGGAGAGTGCGATCGACTTTCATTCACCCTCTCACAGCCGATCGCGCTAAACTAAAAGTAGCAATTCTCCTATCCAGCAGCATTGAGAAAATTATGCAGTGCGAATTGTGCGATCGACAAATGGAAGCATTAACCGCCCATCACCTCATCCCCAAACAAAACACCAAGCGGAAAAACGAAGATCCAAGCCCGACAATCGACATTTGCTCAGCCTGTCACCGCCAGATTCACTCTCTATTTGAGAACAAACACCTCGCCCAAGAGCTCAACACCGTGGAAAAGCTCAAAAATGACCCTGAACTCCAGAAATTTCTCTCTTGGATTAAGAAACAAAAAACCGACAAACGCATCCAAGTACGCGGCAAAAAAGCTTGATCGCAGGGTCAGAACTAAGATATATAGTCCTGGACGCAGTTACTGTCTGAGGCCCGGTTTATTCATAAATTTTTCGTTTCCCAACCCAAAATTTTGCAGAGAAACCCGGTTTGTTTGCGTAAATCCTAGTATAGTGATTTACTTATTAGTAACAAGCTGCCAACAATTATCATGAACCTCACCTCCCTCGAACTCGCAAAAGACCGAGCGCGCATCTACAAAAACTACCTCCAAATGGAAATAGATGCCAAAGCTAACATAAACAAACTAGCTTTTTTAGACCGGGGAATTGAAAAATCACCTTACCAAAAAGAAATTAAAAACTATCCCGAGTATCTCAAACAGAAACCCGACGGCTTAAAAGTAATTAGCTATATTCCCGGCCCCAATAATCCCCTCAAACTTACCCCCTTTCCCAGCCTGGGAGAAGTACCTCAAATTAACTCTCAAGCTTTAAATTTTCTCCACACAGACATCAAAGAAGCCTGCGTTTGCATTGGTAGTTTTGTAGACGGCAAAATTCAGGCGCAGTGGCTGGGAAAAAACGCACTTACCAATGCTGAGCAGTGGAGTGCCACTAAAATTATCGCACTCCTTAATATCGTCAGTCAACTAAATAGCAAATATCCCGACTGCGACATTGACAACTGCGTTGTTAGAGATGGTAACGGGCAAAAACACGATTATTATTTTTACGATGTAGCCAAAGACATGATTAACTATGCCTCCAATATCGGAAGTTCAAACTCCTTAGCTGCGATGTTCAAACGCTTCGATACTCGCATAGGACTAGAGCAATGGCTGAAGAGCGCTACTGGCAATAATGACCTAATTTTTCGCGGCGATTACGGCGAAAATCCTTATCTCACCAACCCAAAAATATTCGATCTCACCAAAAAACAAGTGCTTTTAAGTGCCGCAGTAAACAGCACCAAACAAAAAAATTCCGTATCTGCTTATGACTTGACCAGGCTGATTTCCATGTTAGGATGGCACTTCCACATCGAACAGCGATCGCGCATGAAAGCATCTCAGTGGAACAGCTTAGAAAGCATTGTCAGAGCAATGGGACACGACAGCGCTCGATATGTGGACGTAGCAATTAAAACTTTGGGGATGGATAGCCTTATCACTTCTCCAGTAGTTATCTCGAAATTGGGTTACGGACTGAGCGCGATCAGGGGAACCCTAGAAACAGTTTATGTGGCTTTAGTGCGGTTTGTTGACGAGCGGCCGAAGGCGGCGGGAAAGCCGGCAAAACTCAGAACTTTAGCCATGACTTTGCGGGCAGAAAAAGCTGTAGGCAGTTCCAGCAATGTCGATCGCTTGGCGATCGAACTCGACGCCAGATTTTGCGCCGAAGTCACGGAAATTCTCCGCCGATTGTTTGCCGAAGAATTTTAAACGCGGGCGATCGACTAATTAGAAAGTCGGTGAAACTTGCGGTAAAGCATCCTCTCCACCGGCTTTCCTCCCCGCAAATGTTGCTCAGTTATTGCCGCAACTTCTTCAGGGCAAACGGCATTGTACCAAACCTCTTCTGGCAGTACCAACACCATCGGCCCGTTGCCGCACTGTCCCAAACAACTGCTAGCAACAACTTCAACTTCTGAGGGCGACAATTTCTGAAAAGCTGCCAGTACCTTTGCTGAATTTTGCTTGCGACAAGTGCGGTTTTGGCAAACAAGAACTTGCCTAGAAGATTCTGTGATTTTCATGTTTTTTTACTTGACCTTCTACTACATATATGCTATTTTTTTATCATGGGAATAGGTGCGCGCATATATACTCGAATTCTAACGGGTTCCCAAGCAGAGCCGGAGAACAGATTTCCAGAGAAAGAGCCTTGGTTGCACAGGAAAATTCGAGGCAGATCCTGGTAACGACTAGAGTTGGATAAAATTATTGTGGGGTGGGCGTCCCGCCCGCCCGAAAAATACCTTTTAGATGCGGGACAGCTTAAGACTTCAGCGCAACCTACGGTTAATCTGGTGACAAACCTTTGGAAGCCAACCATTGTCGATCGAACAAACGCGACTGATACCGAGCCCCGCCGTCGCAGAGTACCGTAACAATCGTATGTCCAGGCCCCATTTGCTTCGCTAAAGCCACGGCCGCCGCCACATTAATCCCCACAGAACCGCCCATAAACAGCCCTTCTTTCCTCAGCAGTTGGTAAATCACCCGGACAGCTTCTGTATCGTCAATTTGAATGGCGTCGTCTACCGGGGCATTCTCCATATTTGCAGTGACGCGAGTGGTGCCAATTCCCTCAGTAATCGAACTGCCTTCGGTCTTAATTTCCCCAGTTTTGAAATAACTGTAAAGCCCGCTGCCCATCGGGTCTGCCAAGACAATTCTAACAGCAGGATTTTTTTCTTTCAAAAACATTCCTACGCCAGCAAAAGTGCCGCCAGTACCAGTAGCTGTTACCCAAGCATCAATTTTGCCGTTTGTTTGTTCCCAAATTTCCGGGCCAGTTGTCTCGTAATGAGCTCGGCGGTTGGCTAAATTGTCAAACTGATTTGCCCAGACTGCATTCTCCATTTCCGAAGCCAATCTTCCCGACAATTTGACATAATTATTCGGGTCTTTGTAAGGAACAGCGGGAACAGTCCGAACTTCAGCGCCCAAGGTTTTCAAAGCATCGATTTTTTCTTGAGATTGGTTATCGGGAATCACGATCAAACATTTGTAACCTTTAGCGTTGCAAATGTGGGCCAAACCGATGCCAGTATTGCCGGCAGTGCCTTCAACAACGGTGCCGCCCGGTTTGAGCAAGCCTTTTTCTTCTGCGTCTTTGATGATGTATAAAGCGGCCCTATCTTTAACGGAACCGCCGGGATTTAGAAACTCTGCTTTGCCGAGAATTTCGCAGCCTGTTTCATCGCTGAAGCTGTTTAAGCGAATTAGTGGTGTGTTGCCGATTGTGCCTACAAAGCCGTTTTTAATATCCATATTTTTTGCGTGTTTGCATCCTATTATTAATTTTTACAATAAGTTGATATTTATTGCTAGCAGTTCTACCAAATTTTGCTCATATTGAGTATGAATCCGGGCAAAACGGGGTCGCCGCTGACTGTAGCCGGATTCTCCAAACATTCCTCTGGCAAACCAGGACGATAGATGTAAACTCGGCGATTTTTGCGGTCTATAAGCCAGCCTAACTGCACTCCAGGTTCTCTCATATATTCTTGCATTTTGTCTTGCAAGGGCTTGAGATTGTCAGAAGCAGACCTCAGTTCTACTACAAAATCAGGGCAAATCGGGGCGAATTTATCTTGCTGTTCTGGTGACAAAGCATTCCAACGTTCAAGTTTAATCCACGAGGCATCTGGAGACTTGTCACCCATTGAAAGCTTAAATCCCGTACTGGAGTCAAAACAAATACCGCTTCCATCTTGCCCGGCCCAAATATACAACTCTCCAAACACGCTACCGCTGCGATTTCCGGTTGTTCCACCAGTAGGAGGCATAATTAGCAATTCTCCCGATTTGTTGCGTTCAATGCGTAACTCACTATTGATTTGACAGAACTCGAAAAACTCGTCGTCTGTCATTTGCAATTTTGGCGGTATTCGCAACACAATTGTTGATGACAGCATTTTGCCTTTCCTCAAATCTAAAGTGTTTACACAAGATTGCACAATTTCTTTGTTGGTAGTGAGGACTAAAGTCCTCAAAAATCAGGATTAAGGACTCAAGTCCTCACTACAAGCTGGTTTTACGCGCGAATTATAGAGGTAAGGTGTGCAGTGCACACCTTACAGAATTAGGTTATGCGTCCAGGAATGTTAAACCTATTTATTCGGCTGAGGAGTCATCCGCAAATAAGGCTTAATCGGCGTATAACCTTTAGGAAATTTCTCTTCCAACTCTTTCGGGTCGGTAATCGAAGGTACGATTACGCAATCGTCGCCGTCTTTCCAATCAACCGGAGTCGCAACGCTGTATTTGTCCGTAAGTTGCAAGGAATCAATTACTCGCAAAATTTCATTAAAATTCCGACCAGTGCTAGCCGGATAAGTAATGCTCAAACGCAATTTCTTTTCCGGGTCAATCACAAAAACTGTGCGGATTGTTAAGTTGTTCAGCGAGTTGGGATGGATCATGTCGTAAATGTCGGAGACTTTACGATCGCCATCTGCTAAAATCGGATAATTGAGGGTGACTTTTTGAGTTTCCTCAATATCTTTAATCCAGCCCATGTGAGAATCCACATCATCGACGCTGAGGGCAATGGTTTTGACGCCACGCTTTTCAAATTCAGACTTTAGACGGGCCACTGCACCGAGTTCTGTGGTGCAAACTGGAGTATAGTCTTTCGGGTGAGAAAACAACACGACCCAGCTATCCCCAGCCCAGTCGTAGAAATTGATTTCGCCTTCAGACGAAGCTTGGGTAAAGTTGGGAACTGTATCGCCTAATCGCAGAGTCATAACTGATTTCCTCTAATTTTATTTAAGGACTGTTCCTTATCATGCCATAATTGCCCGGTTTCTCGATCGAGCTGTAAAGGATTCTAAACTTTTTGGTCGATCGATCGGCAATTCCACTACTGTAATGTATGTGTGGCTTCTAACGCTAAATTTTCTTGCTATGCTTTACTTTCTGCTGAAGGCAATACAGCCTATTTTAGTCCCGCTGTGTTTTGTGTCCGCCTGGGGTTTAGTTTTTTTGCTGTGTTTCAGTGTCGGGCGTGCTGTCACCGACTCCCTGCGTCGAGCTCAGCGGATGCACCAAATCCCTTGTGCTAACTGCGTATTTTTCACCGGCGACTACCACCTCAAGTGTCCCGTTCAGCCTACTATAGCTTTATCTGAAGATGCGATCGACTGTCCTGATTATCGATCGCATTCGGGAATTTACGGTTGAAAAATCCGACCGCTGCTTTACATATTTCTTAACATCTCTCGCTCTTTAGACCTCTCCAGAAAAGAATTATGCGTCATTTAAAACCCTTGGTGGAGGCAAGGAGATCGCGTCTATACATAAATTAAATTCGGCGAGGTCTGATGAATTGCCCCTACATAAACAGGATGTGCTCTTTTAAACAAGACCTGAGTTCGACGGAGAATCAAAAGACCCCATTCCGAAGGCAGAAGGCAGAGATAAAGAATCAGCCCCTATTTGACTACTAGGTTGGCTAACTGCGCCGACTCCAGGGAGAGTTCTTGCTGTGGGGCCGATCGCATAATTCTGCTCGGTATCGAACCCCATCAACTCAGAAACTGTCCCGAAGTCTGCAATGAAAGCACTGCTGTCGCGAGTTTCGACACTCATGTTATCTCTCGACACCGCAGAGATCGCACCACCATCAGTCAGAATATCATCTAGCGACTGCGATCGCCTGGGAGTTTCATTATTCAAAGCCAACCCAAAAGCCAATATTTGAGTAAACTGGGTAGCGCTAAAATTATTGTCGCTCACTAGCACTAAAGATTGCTGTCCGTTCGGCAACACTGGCCCCAAAGTCATCCCTTCAACATTATCCAAACCTGTCGGCAAACCCAGGCTGTCAAAATTGATCAGCAAGCGTTTCTCAACGGGTCTGACAGTATTAATGTTAATAGCATTCAGCGAATTAATGCCGCTGATATCGCTGGCTCCGTTGAGCCGTACTTCGTAGAGCTTGATGGTATTTGCCGTGCCTGGTGCGCCTGCTGAAAAAGAGCGTTCTAGTGCTAAGAAAGTGCCGCGATTATCTAAGGCTAACAATTCCACTAAACCGTTTGTATTAAAGCCTGTCTCTGGAACTGCTGGAACTGCCACTGGGTCAGTTACATAAAGAAATTCTTGTTCCGGCTGTCCTGTGGTTAAATTGTATTTGAGAATGCGCGATCGCGAACCGGTATTAGTTGTTGCGATCGGCCCATCTTGCACTAAAGCATTCTCCGTTGCTGTAAACAAGAATTTCCCATCAGGAGTAATTGTCAGGTTTTCAAAAGCTAAATTGTTGCGAACTCCCGCTGTTGGTGCATCTGCTGGACCTATAACTGGTACAAACTTTGAGGGCACGGGTAATTGTCGCAACTGGCTACCTGTCCCTAAAGCAAACTCGTTGACAAATGGACTCTGAAGTCTACCAGCCAAGTTACTGACTTCGCCTTCTGAGGAAACAAACACAGTGCCGTTACTCGTTAAACCGATGCCTTCCGGGTCGATAGTATTAGTGGCAAAAGGTTGATTGTTTTGGTTGAGCAGAGTTGTCACCCCAGAGAAATTAATCCCGGAACTAGACAGCGAACCCGAACTTAACTCAATATTGAGAGTATAAAATCGGGCCGGATTTTTGTCCGAACGATCGTCCGAAATACTGTAATAGCGGTTGTTAATTTGGTCGTAATCAATGCCAGAAAGTCCGCCGACTTGAGTTCCTTCTACAGTGACGGAACCTGTTGGATAAGTAGCTTGTCCGATGAAGTTGATATTTCTGACACTGGTGCGGGGAGAGCGATCGCCAACAGCAATATCTGCCCAAACTAAACTGTGGTCAGAAGTAGGAGTATTTTCCGCAGTTTGGCGATCGCCCAGTAATCTGTACAGGGGATCTGTAGTCAAAGGCCAAAATACCGCAGCATCATTAATTGGCAAGTCAGCCGACGGCAAAACATAATCAACTCGCAGATTTCCCGAAGCCGTTCCCGCATCTCCAAAATCCGCCGTATCAAAAGCCGGATTGCCTTTTTGGTTGACATTATTACCGCCGTCTGATACTTGTTGAATTCCGCCTAAACTTGCAGGAATTGCGCTAGTGACTCCTGTATTTACTCGCGAGTTATTTAGCAACTGCAAAATCGCATTGTCAAAACTATCCCCATCAACAGGATCGGCATTTTGGTCGCCCATAATTACGAAACTAGCATTGGGGGCAAGTCCGCCAACTGTGCGGCGATCGTCGTAAATATAACTACCTTTGCCGGGAGTAACGTAATCTGCCCAAAAGCGAATTTCATCATGATTTCGCCTGCCGTTTCTGTCTTCAGGGCCGTCAAATACAGGCGGGGTCGGATGACTGACTAAGGCGTGAACAATCTCGCCGTTGATATGAATTGGCACGTCCCAGTGACTCTTTGACGAAAGGCGAAACACGTTTAATTCAGCAGGCGAGTAATAGTCATTTGCTGCGGGGGTAGACGAGTCATCCGGCAATAATGCCCCCGGCATATCTTTCCAAAGGAAGTTTTGGAACGTGCGAATATTGGCAGTATCAATCGGATACTTCGAGTACACAGCCATTCCGTATTGTCCGGGAAAATCGCCAAATCCGAAAGCGTCGTTGCCGTATCCGTTTGCGCCAATTTGTGTGACAGCGGAACCGTTATTATCTAAATCTAAACCCGAAGCAATGCCCGTGTTAGAAGGCGCAGTATAGCGAAAGGGATAATTAACAGGACTTGCGCCATTTTGACTAACAGACAGATAGTTTTGCTGAAACAAATTTAGGGCTGTGCTGCTGCTGTCGTAGTCAAACTCGTTAATTAACAAAACATCTGGATTTACGCGCTGAATTGTTTCAGCGACATTCTTTGCTTGCTGGTTGTTGGGATTTGAAAGGTCTGTAATTAACCGACCGGCACTACTGCGATTCAAAGAAGCGTTGAAGCTAGAAAAGCGAACTCCCGGAACTGGGTTTTGGGCCACAGTGAAATCTGCTGCATCGAAGGAGTTGACTCCCTCCAAAATCGCTAGAAATTCGTTAGTTCCTGTATCTCGGATCGCAATACTGTTGCTGAAATTACCCGTACCTTGAGAAATCTCGATATTTGCCGGGGAGATGCCGCTGAGACTGATTAAGTCTTGACCTTTAACAAAATCGGTGATGAGGTCAGCATTTTCTAGTTGGGAACCGCCAGTAGTGCGTGTTCCTATCCGCCCGATCGCGAAAATATTTTTACCGCCACCGCCAGTCAAAATGTCGCGATCGAGCTCGCCGGAGAGAAAATCGTCTCCTTCGCCACCTTGAAGGGTATCGCGGTTTCGACCGCCGTAGAGTGCGTCATTTCCCGAATCGCCCAATAAAAAGTCATTGCCTGAATTGCCAAAAAGCCGATCGTTTCCTTCCCCAGAGGAGATGGCGTCATTGCCCCCCAACCCTGAAATTAAGTCTGCTGCGATCGTCCCACTTAATGTGTCATTCCCTGATGTGCCGTTAATTGCTGCCACGTTAAGTCACTCCTCTATACCGCTGAAGTCAAATATTTTTGGCTTTTGGAGTATAGTCTCACGCTAGGATTAAAGACTGATTATTTATTTGTTAAAAACTGGCGCACTTTCCTTCATTGAGCCGATCGAACCCGACAGCATAGATGAATGTAATTTTTATGTCTTTACTTCCAATTTGGGACACCTGATAATGCCCATTTACCACAAACTCCTAGGCTTAAATTTAAATTAACCTTTCCTTTACAAAGATTGTGTAGAGTATTCGAGGGTTCACTGTTTCTAGCTACTTAGAAACAATCTAGCTGGGTTCACGACTCAAATTTGTAGCGAGGGTAACAAGGTATTTTTAAATCAGACACTAAGGGTACTCTGCTACTGGCTATCACCTTAGCCAAAAGTCTTTATCTAAAGAAGTCGTTCGTGCTGCATCGTCTTTAGCCTGACTGTTTAGTCAGGTTAGATTCGTTGTGACTCGGACATTCTCAGGGCAAATCAGTCCCTTGGTTTGACACCTAAAACATCTTGAGGATAAGCGATCGCCGTCCAGGCATCCTTAAAGTGAAGATAGCGTTTTCCTGTGCGATCGTCGCCCACCAACTCAACAATTTTCCACAGTAATCAAAACAGGTTTTACCAACCAATGGCACCCACATATCACGACCTTCTTATCGGTTCGCTAACACAGGATTGGTCAAACAAAAGTCTCATCACGGTTAATGATGACTGGTCCGGTATCCCAAGTATTGATGGTTTTCGCGGAGATGAACTAACAGGCGCAACGGGAACAGATCCACAAACCATTGTTGTGGCCGGCACATCGCCCATTGATGTCAATGCAAATCAGACCAATCCCAACACCTTTAACACAGGTGGTGTTGCTGAATTTGAGATCGCGAACCCCGTTGTTGCCCTTACTGGTTCCGGTACAGCAGATGCCCCTTTTTTGCTGATTTACCTCAACACTGTCGGCGTTACGAACATCAACGTCTCCTTCAATCTCCGCGATGTGGATGGTTCTATCGATAACGCTGTTCAACCAGTCGCTTTGCAATACCGCGTCGGGACATCGGGCAATTTTATTAATATCCCTGCTGGCTACGTTGCAGACGCCAGCACTGGTCCAAGTTTAGCAACCGAAGTCACACCAGTTAATGTCACCTTGCCAGCAGGAGCACAGAATCAATCTCAAGTTCAACTCCGGATCATCACAACTAACGCTGTTGGGAATGATGAGTGGATCGGGGTTGATGACATCAGCATCACAGGTACTCCTGGTGGTGGCGAACCCACAACAACAGTCACACTCCAGGCAACAGACGCAAACGCAGCAGAGGCAGGGCAAGAGCCAGGGACGTTTAAAATTACGCGCACAGGTGACACGAGTGCCCCCCTAAGCGTGAACTACACCGTCGCCACGGGTACGGGTCAGGCGACCAATGGCACGGACTATACGCCAAATTTGACTGGGATTGCCACCATTGACGCTGGGCAATCCTTTGTCGATTTGGCGATCGCACCAGTAGACGATAGTGCAGTGGAAGGCAATGAAACCGTCACGCTCAACCTAGTCGATACCAGCGACTATGACCTCGGTGGTTCAAGCACAGGCACAGTGACCATTGCAGATAATGATGTGCCACTGACCCGCATCCGTGACATTCAAGGAACGGATCACATCTCCCCCCTTCTTACCTCTGCAACGGATCGAGTCGGTGTCTTCAATGTTGCCGGAATCGTTACCGCCAAAGCTTCTAACGGATTCTACCTCCAAGATCCTACACCCGATGCCGATGCTGCAACATCTGAGGGGATTTTTGTCTTCACAGGCACAAGCTCCGCAGGCTCAGCCATTCTCAACAGTGTCAGCATCGGTGGTGCTGTTCTCGTCACGGGTACTGTGAGCGAGTTTCGCCCTGGAGCGAATAACCTCACGACTACCCAGATTAGTAACACCTCGACTCAGGCTCTAAGCGTTACCCCCTGGACAACTGCGCCGACAACCACGATTACCCCTATAAGCGTCAATCCTCCCACATTAGTCATCAACAACGACTTTTCTACGGCTAACCCTGGCAACGTGGAAACAGGCGGTGATTTTGAGCCTGCTACTGAAGGCATTGATTACTATGAAAGCCTCGAAGGAATGCTAGTACAGGTCAACAATCCTGTAGCAGTTAGTCCGACAAACAATTTTGGGGAGATTTGGGTACTTGATGACAATGGCGCAGATGCCACGGGGCGCACAGCTCGTGGGGGTAGCCTCATCAGTCCTAATGACTTTAACCCCGAACGCATTCAGATTGATGATGATCTGATTCGTCCTGGCTCTTCGTCACCCTTGGTAGATGTCGGAGCGCAACTCGACACAGTGACCGGGGTGATAAGCTACAACTTCAACAACTACGAAGTGCTGGCAACTTCCCCCATCACTGTTGATACTCCCAGTCCCTTAGAGAAGGAAGTCACTACCCTAAACCCAGTTGATGACAAGCTGACGGTCGCTACCTTTAATGTGGAGAACTTAGACCCAAGTGATGGGGCTACCCAGTTTAATGCCTTGGCTCAACGCATCGTTACTAACCTTCAATCACCGGACATTATTACCCTAGAGGAGATTCAAGACAATAACGGTCCGACTAACGATAGCGTTGTTGATGCTGCCATCACTTACAACACCTTGATCGCAGCGATTCAGGCGGCAGGCGGCCCGACTTATGAGTTCCGTCAGATTAATCCAACTGATGACCAGGATGGTGGTGAACCGGGGGGAAATATCCGCGTCGGTTTTCTATTTAAGCCAGAACGGGTCACGTATGTAGATCGTCCGGGTGGGACAGCCACAACCCAAACCACTGTAAATAATGTTGGTGGCGACCCGCAGCTTTCCTTCAGTCCGGGTCGGATCGTTGACACTGATCTCTCGGATGGTGACGCCTTCGCAAATAGCCGTAAGCCTTTGGTCGGGGAGTTTCTGTTCAACGGTCACAAGCTCTTCGTGATTGGAAATCACTTCAATTCCAAGGGTGGCGATCAGCCCCTCTTTGGGCCAAACCAGCCCCCAGTCCTCACGAGTGAAGTCCAACGCCGCCAGCAAGCGCAGATTGTTAACAACTTTGTAGATAGTATCCTCGCCGCCGACTCTACGGCAAATGTGATTGTTTTGGGTGACTTGAATGAGTTTCCGTTCTCTGAACCTTTGAACATCCTCAAAGGGACACCGGGTGGTGTGGGTACACCAGTCCTGAACAACCTGATCGAAACCCTACCGACAAACGAGCAGTACACCTACAACTTCCAAGGCAACGCGCAGGTTTTGGATCACATCTTGGCGAGCAATACGCTGTTTAATAATTTAGATGAGTTTGATGTTGTTCATATCAACTCTGAGTTTGCGGATCAGGATAGTGACCACGACCCCAGTGTGGCTCGCTTCACCCTTCCTCAGTATGTAGGGACACAAAAAAATGATTCGTTTACGGGCACCGCTTTGAATGAAGTCATTACTGGTGGTTCCGGTGGGGATAAGCTTACGGGTGGCGCTGGTAGCGATCGCTTTGTCTACACCAACATTGAAGATTCGGGAGACCGGATTGAGGACTTTATCACTGGCACTGATAAAATCGTTCTCACCGAGTTGCTCGATAGCTTGGTTCCTGGTGGCTATAACGGCACAAACGCGATCGCGGATGGTTATGTGCAGTTGGTTCAAAGAGGTGGCAAAGTTGCCGTCCAGCTCAATCAAGATGGCTTCGGTGATGACAACAAATTCAAAAATTACATTACTGTCGAAAACGTTCTGGCTGCCGATTTGAGCGCTCTGAACAACTTTGTGTTTTAGGGGTGTTTGGTTGAGCAATCTTAGAAAAGTAAGCGTAAGTGCTTTGTATTAGCATTTCTACATTAGGAAATCATCCAAACGATTGCTCAACCAGCTCCAAGGCATAATACTCCTCTGATAAACTCCCTTTCTAGACATCTATAAGGTTTAGGAATGGAGTTTTCAGTAGCTCAAATCCACTGGGTCACGTCTACAGCAAGCAGCTCCAAGTGCTACTGCTCCTACTACAGCTAACGGCACTTAAACAATGAAATAAGAATATAGCAATCCTAAATCATTATCAAGACTATGATACAATTATATGCAATACTTGATTGTGACAATAAAAAAATGAATAACTTACAACTGCAACAAAAATATATGGACAAAGAAATAGCCGAATTAGAATATTTCATTAAAAGCGATATCGATGCCAGAGAACTAAAACGAGCAATAGCTGTAAGGATGGCTATCTCAGGTAATATCTACCATGAAATCAGCCTGACTTTAGGTGTAAGTAAGTTTTTTATTGGTTATTGGAAAAAACAATTTAAAATCAAAGGCATCGAAGGAATCAAACTAGGACAGAAAGGGTCAAAAGGGTATTTAACAGCTCGACAAAATACTGAAATAATCGAGTGGTTAAAGAATAAAGGATATTGGAATTTAGATGAGCTGGTTACTTATTTAGAGCAAAAATTTGGTGTGATATATAAATCAAAACAGAGTTACTATGAACTTTTCGACCGGGCGAAAATTAGTTGGAAAAAAACTCTAACAACTCATCCTAAATTTGATAAAGAACTGGTAAAAAAAAAGACGGAAGAAATTAACGATATTTTATTTAAAAACAAGGCTGGTATAGAAGCGGGGAAAATAATAGTATTGTTTTTAGATGAATGTCATCTACTTCATGGTGATCTGACTGGTTATGTTTGGGGCCACTCCAAAAGCAGAATTGAAGTCCCAATTACCAATGAAAAAGATAGACAAACTTATTTTGGCGCACTCAATTATCAAAGCAAAGAATTCCATATTCAGAGTCATCCATCTGGTGATGGAAAATCAACAGTTAAATTCATAAAATACTTACAAAATAAATATAAAAATCGCAAGATTATCTTGATTTGGGATGGAGCTAGTTATCATAAATAGGGAGAATTTAGAGATTTTTTATTACAAATAAATGGTGACAAAGAACCTGATAACTGGTCAATTACTTGTATCTTATTTGCTCCCAATGCTCCCCAACAGAATCCCGTTGAAGATATTTGGTTACAAGCTAAAAACTTTTTAAGAAAGTATTGGTATTTATGTAGGTCTTTTAAGATTGTCAAATTTTTGTTTGAGTTTTTTACTAACGAACATAAATTTGATTTCCCCAAAATACGTCAATATACTTACACACAGAAAATCATTTAGGATTGCTCTAGATATAGAAAATCATTTAGGATTGCTATAGATAGCTTATAATTTATAGAGGATAGTGTTTTTTACGTCAAGGCACACTCCTGAAAAAAAACCAAGCCCGACGCCATCTCCCATCCTTTGAGAACAGCCATATCTTATAGATTTGTCCGTTGCGTGCAAAATAATGGTGACGTATTTGCCACACACATACCAAGTTGGGGCTTGAAATTTGTTTAAGTCTCGGCCCGTTTAGGAACCTTAAAATGTCTAACTCCCCATAGGTGCGATAGTTCTGCTTCGTTAAAGTGCAATTAAATAAAAAAATGAATTAAAATGGTTGATTAAATAGGCTTGTTTCTATTAATTAATCTTCTCTCCCCCGATCGCCTGTTCCGTTTGTGGCTGTTTGACCGCAGGTGTCAAACAGCTACAAACGTTTCAATCCAACGATTGGGGGATTTTTCCAGATGTCTTTTCAATTAAACTGATGTTGTGGTAAAGAGATTTTCAGGAGATGGGAAAGAATGCTAATTCAAAAGCTAAATGCCTGCGACGAGTTTATTGCTGGCGACGGTACTCAACTGCGAGAATTACTGCATCCAGACAAACAAGCTGTGGATTTGCGTTACAGTTTAGCCCACGCCGCTTTGCCACCGGGACAAACTTCTGCGCTGCACTCCCTGACAACTTCTGAAGTTTATTACATCCTCAGCGGCGTTGGAGAAATGCACATCGACGACGAAAATCAATTCGTAGAAGCCGGAGATGCAGTTTACATTCCCCCAAACGCCAAGCAGTTTATTTACAACTGTGGCACAGAGCCGCTAATATTTATTTGTATCGTCGATCCCGCGTGGCGAAAGGAAGACGAGACAATTTTCCAGTAATTTTCTAGTTTTTCTCCTTTTAGGCTCGTTACCCGGCTCTGCCCGGTAACGCCTATCTAGAAGCTCTGCCTCTACTGAAAAAAACATCACAAACCCAAAATCTCTTTTAACAACAACAGCACCCAGCCATATGTACCGAGTGATTTCCTCTTTTTTAAACTTCGATGCGGAGTTGCAATAATCCTCGGATTCAGTTGCATTGCTCCCCTCTAATTATTTGAGGAAGTATCAGCTTTGTTGGTGGGTGCTGCTATTGGTTTTTGATGAGACAGATGTGAGATTAGACAGCGTTTTACTCCTTAGATTCTATTGTGAACTTCGCTGCGGTATCTAGATTTGGTATCTGTCAGAGAAGCTTTTTGTTTGCTTCATATTATTAATTTATCACCTCCTTCTAGAAGCGCAAGTACCTGCAACTAAACTTTACATTTTTAGAAGTAACTGCGGATAATTATGAAGTTAAATTAAGCATTGAGCTTTCTAGCTGCTCAGCTAAAATAGTAGAGTTCGGCTGTGCTTGCTGCTGCGAGAAACGGCATAATATTTGTATGAAAACAACCAAACTCATCAAACTGTGCGCCTTATCGCTCAGTATCTTTCTGCTGTGCAGCAGTGCAGTGACAGCGCAAACGACGGCGAACCCTCAACCTGGGCAAACTTACACTAACCAAGAGATTCTGCAACAGTTGGTAAAGGCAAAAGTCGTGTATCTGGGAGAAACCCACGATAGCGCGGAAGACCATCAAGCTCAACTGGCGATTATCCGAGAAATGCAGCGGCAAAATCGGAAAATTGCGATCGCGATGGAAATGTTTCAGCGTCCCTTTCAAAGCGCGATCGACAACTACTTAGCAGGTAAACTGACTGAACAGCAATTAGTCGAGCAAACAGAGTACGATCGCAGATGGCGCTTTCCCTGGGAATCTTATGCCCCCATTTTGCGGTTTGCCAAAGAAAATCAACTACCTGTCCTCGCCTTAAATACACCATCCGAAGTAACGAGAAAAGTTGCCAGTCAAGGTTTAGAAAGCCTCACTGCAGAGGAAAAAAAGCACATTCCGCCAATATCCGAAATTCGCACCGACAAGGCCGAATATCGGCAACTGCTGCTAGAAGTTTACCAGCAACACCAAAAGGCAGCACAGGGAAATAGTACGGCTTTTGAAAGATTTTTGCAAGCCCAAGTTTTGTGGGACGAAACTATGGCGGAAAAAATCGCTGAATTTGTCAAAGCAAACCCCGACTATCAAGTTGTCGTGTTGGTGGGGAAAGGACACATTATTTACGGTTACGGCATTCCCAGTCGCGTCGAGAGGCGTTTGGGAGTCGGGAATGTAAAAATGCGATCGGTTTTATTCAATTCCATTGAAAATCTTCCTTTGTCCGCAGATAGACCCATTGCTGACTTTGTTTGGAATCACTCGAAATAGTACAATTATACGCGCAAGCCATAATCAGGAAAAAATCAATGACAAACAGACCAAAAATACTTGCATTTGCGGGGAGTACCCGCGAAGCATCCTATAACAAACTGCTGGTAAAAGTTGCGGCGGCTGGGGCTACGGCGGCGGGTGCAGAAGTTACATATTTAGATTTGCGCGATTTGCCGATGCCGCTATTTGACGAAGATTTAGAAGCAAAAGAGGGAATGCCAGAAAATGCCCGCAAATTGAAGGAATTGATGGTAGCGCATGACGGGTTTTTGATAGCTTCCCCTGAATATAACAGTTCAATTACGCCTGTGTTGAAAAATGCGATTGATTGGGTATCGCGCCCAGCACCGGGTGAACCGGGATTGGTGGCATTTACTGGCAAAGTAGCGGTAATTATGAGTGCTTCCCCAGGGGGAATGGGCGGTTTGCGGGGATTAGTGCATTTGCGATCGATCCTGGGGAATATTAACGTATTGGTACTCCCCGATCAGAAAGCAATTCCCCAAGCTTTTGAAGCATTTAATGCTGACGGTACGATGAAAGATCCCAAACAGCAGGACGCTGTTGAGAATCTCGGTGCTAAGTTGTCTAATGTGCTGTCGAAATTAATCGCCTGAAGCAATAAATTCATTTTCCAGTAGGGACACAGCAATGTTGTGTCCCAATCCCAGCATCTGTTATTGCGCTGGCTGCATCAAGTGCGATCGCCTCGCAAAATTGCTACGATCGTAGTTGATTGCCTGTTATACTCAACCCCAAATTAACATGACATTCACCGGAGATCCCGACTCAGCACCTGCTTTGCCGACAGCAGCAGAAGCAGCGGTTGCCAAAACCAGTAGCCGCGCTTTAGAATCGCACTTGCAAAATCATCCGTCTGGCGAATCCCTCAAATTGATATTAAACGAAAAAGAGGGAGAAACAATTGACATACCGGCCGCAGCGTTACCCCTGCTGTTAGGAATTTTGCAACAAACAAGCAGCGGCAATACTGTCAAGCTGATTCCAATTACTGAGGAACTCGATATCTGGCAGGTTGAGGCCTTACTCAATGTCTCCCGCGAGTATGTGTGGAAGTTGCTAGATTCTGGCGAAATTCCATACAAAATGGTAAGTACCTGTCGCCGGATACGTTATGAAGATGTAATGAAATATAAAAAGCAGGATTATGAAAAAAGAAGTAAAATACTTGACGAACTTGTCGCAGAATCAGAAGCACTCGGTTTGTACGACTAACTCATGGAAATTGTAAAATTTGTCTGCGATGCTAATGTTTTGTATTCAGCCGCACTCCGCGATTTTCTGATGGAATTAGCAGTTGGTGATGTGTTTGAGCCGAGGTGGACAGAAGAGATTCACGGCGAGTGGATGAGAAACGTGCTTCAAAACAATCCAAATCTCACATTAGAACAGCTTGCCAGAACCCAAAATATGATGAATGCAAGCATAAAAAATTGTGTGGTGACTGGCTACGAGCGAATTATACCAGAGTTGGAACTTCCAGATCCGGGCGATCGGCACGTTCTAGCAGCAGCAATTCATTCTCGCGCGGATTTTATCGTTACTTTCAATCTCAGGGATTTTCCTGCTGAGAATCTTAAACAATATAACATTCAACCGCTGCACCCTGATCAGTTAATCCTGCGCTTTCTCAACTTGAATTTTGAAGGTGTATGCAAAGCAGCCGAGAAACAAAGAATCAGGCTCAAGAATCCGCCAAAAACGCCTGACGAGTATCTACAAACGCTGGTAGAATTGGGACTGCCGCTGTCAGCAAATCGGATGCGAGAATTGTGCTATCGAGATTAGTGCGATCGCAAACCGCATAATTTTCTGAGTTTCTTCCAAGGTTTATTCTTGTATCTTCCCACAGGCTAACTCTTCGACCTAGCCATACCACTCATCTACTTTTTCCAACACCGCAGTAAATCTATTTACCCTTGTACCTCTACTTGAAAACGGGTAGAATTTTATTTCTCAGATATAATAGCGAGTTCAAAACTTACCACAAATTGTACGAAACCGCATCACCCGATCGACGTAAAACAAAACCACCCGATCGCAGATTGGCAGAAATAGACGAGAGTAGGCATACTTGAACCATCGGTCATCGGTCGGTATATTTCTTCCAAACAGCACGGCAGGCGTGGGAGACTCCTCCGTCACGCCTGCCCTGCCGTTTTATTTAATAATTGTTCGATTTCCTACGGCATAGCTTCCCTTCGCACAAATCACCCCATTTTTTTCTTCTTCCAAGCCTCCACAAACGGCAAAAACACCGACACCAACTCCTGCCGGTTCATCACCAAAGTCGGATAAGAAATCCTCCCGTAATTCTTCCCCACTTCCAGCGGAAAAATACCCTGGGATTCCAGCGGCAACCAAACCGCACCAGCAGCCTTCACAATTACCCAACTCCCGGCAATATCCCAAATTTTCGGCGTCGCTTCCACCCCTCCCAACACCGCACCCGAAGCCACCGTCAAAAAATTGTAACTAGCCATACCCAACATCCGAACTTTACTCGGAAGATGAGGCGCGATTCCCACACTCCGCGAACACAAATTAAAAAAATGATTGCCGCTCATTTTATCAGCACTCGGCCGAATGTGCTGCCCGTTTAAAAACGCACCTTGAGGCATATTGTCAAACACGCCGCCCGCCAAATCAGGTGCAAAAAAACCGTGAAAAGACTGATTAATTGGCGGCAAATGCACGCAGCCAAAAACCGGAGTTCCGCGATACAACAAACCCAAAGAAATACCCCAAATCGGAATTCCCCTAGCAAAATTAGTTGTACCATCCAAAGGATCGACAATCCAGCACCATTCAGTATCGGGGAAAACCTGTTCTCCTTCCTCACTTAAAATCCCGTGAGTGGGAAAAGCAGATGCGATCGCACTTCTAATTTCTGCATCCGCCCAATTGTCAGACTGCGTAACCAAACTCCCATCATCCTTCTCATCCGCTTGTGCAGAACCGAAATCTTGCAACAACTGCTGCCCCACTCGATCGACAGTAACCCGTGCAAAACTTAAAATAGAATCCCAAAAATCTTTCATGACTTATTAGTTATTGGTTATTAGTTATTGGAACTATTAACTGACAACTGCCAACTGCCAACTGGCAACTGACAAAACATCAGTCTAAGTCATTTTCAAGAATAGTGGCGATCGCACTTTTAGCATTATCCTGAAACTCCTCAACATCCACCCTACCCAACAGCCAAACAGCCAGAATCATACCCACCGCCGGCACCGCAAACACCAACCCATAGGCCAGCATCGGCACCCCAAACAAACTCCTGCCAAAATCCAAAATAGCACCGCCGCTAACCGTCGCCACCCCCCGCGCCATCGCCTGCGACAAACCCCAAGCACCAATAAAAGTCCCCGCAGTTTCTGCAGCAGTCAAATCCAACATCAAACTCAGCGCACCCGTCGTCGTAATTCCCGAAGCTAAACCAAACAACATTAAAGCCGACTTAAACACAATTGGATTACCAGTAAATCCCGATAAAATAATTAAACCAAAACAAGCCGCCACCGACAAACAGCCCAACCTAATCGTATTTTGCTTGCCGAGGCGCGGTACAATAAAAAAACCAGTTGTAGCCAAACCGATCAGAGTACCAGTACCGTAAATAGCATTCAACCGAGTAGTTTCCGAAATCGCCATCTTAAAAATTTCCCCGCCGTAAGGTTCCAAAACCGCATCCTGCATAAACAAGCAAATTGTCATAACCAGCAGGAAAGTAAAAAACAAACCGGTTTGGCGACTAGCAGTCAAAATCCGCAGCGCACTTCCCAGAGTAATTTTATCTTCTCGATTCACGGCGGACGATCGCACTTTGTACCGCGAATACTTTTTCTCAACGCCAAAAGTCGCAATCCCCACCAACAGCAAAACAAGCGCCGGCACCTTCACAAACAAACCATTAATCGAAGCCTGTAAAACTTCCCGTGGCACATCCCCATCAATTTGCTTCAGCAAACCGCTGCTAATAATCGCCCCGATAATAATACCAACCATCAGCATCGACCACACCACACCCACCAACTTCGATCGATCTTCCTCATCGGAAACATCCACTAACAAAGCAGCAAAAGGAGTCGAACTCGAACAAATAGCAATACCGTAAAGCGCAAAAATCAAACCCAATAAACCCACCCAACCGTAAGTAGGAGTCGTCCACCCCACAGCCTCCAAACTGGCGCCCAAACGCCACATCACTTGTACCGCCAAAAAAGCGGAAATCACAAACAAAATGCTTCCTACCCACACATAACCCGTGCGGTGATGGCCAAACAAAGGCTTAGCATCAGACATTTGCCCGAACCACACCCTAGCCGGCGCGACAAACTGGTGCATGGCCAGCGTACCAGCCACCACAGTAGCCGGAATCGCCAACTCCTTAATCATGATGCGATTGAGCACCCCCAGCGTCAAAATCGACATCATGCCCAATCCCATCTGAAACAAACCCAACCGGAACATAGTCAGGAGGGAAACTCTTTTGATGGCAGGAGTCGCGGAATCTGTTAATCTTGAATCTGGCAAACGGTCGATCGACATAGCTATTCAAATAAACACAGCATCAGCATTTATAGTAACTGACATACTCGCCACCAGCCGTGTTTCCTCCCCCGGCTAGAAGCTCGATCGCGACTATTTATAGAAAAATAATAGACAATAAAGAATTGTGGATTTACCAACCGTGACAACCATTACCCTAGGACAAAATGGCCCAGCCGTCATTCCCCTGTGCGTCGGAACTTGGGCTTGGGGCGACAAACTATTTTGGAACTACGGCAGCAACTACGGCGCCGCCGAAGTCGAAGCAGCATTCAAAACATCCCTAGACAGCGGAGTCAACTTTTTCGACACAGCCGAAGTCTACGGTAACGGCTTGTCAGAAGAATTACTGGGGCAGTTTCTCAAAAAAACCACCCAACCCGTGCAAATAGCCACCAAATTCGGCCCCGTACCTTGGCGGATTACAGGAAAATCAGTTTCCGACGCTTTGAGTTCCAGCTTAAAACGCTTGCAAGTAGAACAAATAGCCCTCTACCAAGTGCACTGGCCATTCACTTTTTTACTGAGTCAAGAAACCCTGATGAACGCCTTAGCGGATGAAGTAAAACAAGGCAGAATTCAAGCAGTAGGAGTCAGCAACTATTCAGTAGAACAGATGCGGCAAGCCCACAAAGTACTAGCAGCAAGAGGCGTTCCCCTAGCAACAAATCAAGTGCGTTACTCCTTGCTGTCGCGGCAAGTAGAAAAACAAGGAATTGTGAGTGCAGCCCGCGAATTGGGAGTCACAATTTTAGCGTACAGCCCCTTAGCCCAAGGATTGCTTACCGGCAAATACACAGCCCAAGAACAACCTACAGGAGCCCGCAAAATGGACTCCCGCTTCAGTAAAAGCGGCATCGAAAAAATCGAATTAGTCATGTCCACCCTGCGAAAAATGGGCAGAAAGCGCGATCGCACGCCCGCCCAAGTAGCCCTAAACTGGTTGATATGCCAAAACGGAGTCATCCCCATTCCCGGTGCCAAAACCGCAAAACAAGCCCAAGAAAACGCCGGCGCATTAGGCTGGACTTTAAGCCAAGATGAAGTCAACCAACTAGAACTAATGACTCGTCCCTGGGTAGAATAAATTTGTTAATTGTTCACAGTTCACTGTTGAATGTTGAGTGTAAATATCCTGTAGGTTGGGCCCGTAGAATGAAACCCAAGTTCTACCCAACCTACAGTTCATTTCCCTCTTCCCTCTTCCCTCTTCCTTCTTCCTTCTTCCTTCTTCCTTTGTCTTACTATGAAAATCTTAACTGACTGGGGTTTCACTCGCGAAGGCTGGCGCAAAAACAGCCGCGGCGAATATTTAGTTTTGCTTCAAGGAGGATTGCTCACAGGATTTGTAATTTTACCAGTTTATCAACTGCCCGGATTAAAAATTCAATCAACCCACTTACTTTATATTATCTGGTTTATAGCCAGTATTCTCGGCTTAACCGGATTAATTTTCATCATCAAAGCATTGATAGACTTAGGAAAAAACCTCACACCTTTACCGTATCCCATAGAAAACGGAGAATTAGTCCAAACAGGCATTTACGGAATAGTGCGGCATCCATTATACAGCGGCTTAATTTTAGCAGCCCTCGGCTGGACACTTTTTCAAATGAGCATATCCCACTTAATAGCCAGCGCACTATTAATAATACTTTTCGAGATCAAAGCCAACCGAGAAGAAGCCTGGTTAACCAAAAAATATCCAGCCTATTCAGAATACCGCCAGCGAGTTAAAAAACTAATTCCCGGAATCTATTAACAGGAATCAACCAGAAAATTATTCATGCTTTGTTCCGTCAGGCATAATCGCCCCCTTTAAATTCGCTCCTGCCAAATTGGTACTAAGCAGCAAAGCATTCCTCAAATTAGCACCCTTTAAATTAGCCTCTTCCAGGTTTGCCATCCACAGATTTGCCCCTTCCAAGTTCGCGCCCTCCAAGTTAGCATTGACCAGAAAAGTCCCTTTCAGGAAAGCACCTTTTAAATTGGCATTTTTCAAGTTATTAGCTGCCAAATAAGCATCCTCTAGAAAAGCATTTTCTAGATTGCTATCCTCCAAATTCGCCCCAGCCAAATTGCTGCTTATCAGGTATACCCCGCGCAAATTTGCTTTGTTCAAATTAGCATTGACCAAATTGGCACTCCACAAATTGGCATCTTTGAGGTTAGCATTTTCTAAATTAACGCCTTCGAGAAAAACCGCACTCAAATTAGCGCCTGAGAGATAGCAGTTCCGGCATTCTCTCGCTATAAGCAAATGTCGGACTTGATGCTTAACAGAGGAAATGTTGGCTGCAAAAGTTATCAAACCTGTACCTGTTAAGGCGATAATGCTAAAAGTTGTCAGTTTGAGCGCACTTACAAGTTTTCTCTGTTGTATTTCTCGGAAAATCCGCTCGCAGCCCCTAAAAATATTTACAGAATTGCTCATATTTATAATCCAGTGTTTTGCTTCCCTGCCCTTCCCCTTCCCTTTGCCTTATGAAAAAACAGTTAAGATTTAAATTCCTGACGATCGCACTTATTGTAAGCTTAGCAATAATCGGTGTCGGATGCGATCGCCTTTTCAAAAAACCATTTCAACTTCCCGCCTCAGCCAAACAAGAACCCTGGCCAATTCAAACAGGCCTCCGAGCAGCCATCCTCCGTGACAACATACCAATAGTCAACCGCGTAGTTTTAGTACCAGACGAAGCCACATTCTTAGCAGCAATCCAAAAATGGAATCTCAAAGGAAACTGGCCTATTCTCATCGAAGACAAAAAATATGCGCCCATGTTTTTGCAGCGCTTTCAACCCGAAGAAATAGTCCGTTTGCCAAGCATCAAACAGCAACTGCCCAAAAATCAAAAACTCCAACAATTAATGCTGAACGCCTCAGCAGCAGCTTGGAAAGCCACCGATACTCCAACCTTAAAAGCACAATGGAAGCAACTCGGCTGGGAACCCCCAGGAGTAGTAATCACATCAGAAAACGACCCGGCACGTTCTGCCGCAGTTGCCTTAGCAGCCGCTCACGGTCAACCTTTAGTCTTTCTAGAAGGCAACTTCGGAAAACCCAACGATACCCTCAATAATACACAGTGGAAAAGTCTGCAACTAGCAGTTACAAAAGCTGTCGAATCAACCGGATATTTTTACTCTCAACTCGCAGACCCGATCGACACAATAACCATTGTACGCCAACTAGCAGTCAAATATCAATCTCCTGAAAAACCAGACGAACAACTAGCCGTTACAGACGGTTTGGGAAGACACCCCAACGGCGAACGCTGGGCGGCGGTCGGCTGGATTTACGGTTCCGAGGTGCGATCGATCTATCAAGTCATGTGCGCCTTATTTCTAGATACCGAAACCGCCATGCTTTATGACAGTTACCCCAAGGAAGGAAATTGGGGAAAATATGAAATGGAGGAAGCAGCTAGCGGACTAAAAACCATAGGTTTGAATGTCGAAGTAGTGCAGAAACCCGAATCTAGCTTGGAAAAGTGGCGGAGTTTAGCCTCAAAACCGTGGACATTTGACTTAATATTAATGAATTCCAAAGGCTATCCAAAATCATTCCAAGTCGGCAACGGCGACGCTTCAGTTGAGGACATACCAAAACTCCAATTTCCGGCAGCAATCCACATGATTCACAGTTGGTCAGCAGCCGTCCCAGATGACACAAACACCGTTGCCGGACGCTGGTTAGTAAATGGTGCTTACGCCTATGTCGGCAGCGTCAACGAACCTCTTTTATCTGCATTTATTCCACCTAAATTAATGGTCGATCGCCTTAAGCGAGGCTCACCCTTTTTAATCGCAGCACGCCAGCTAGAATCCCCTCCGTGGAAAGTCGCCACCATCGGCGATCCCCTAATGTCGCTCGCCAAACCTAGACCAAAAATTCCGCCCACTCAACAACCGATGTGATAGTATGCGCCAGCGAGGGATTTAAAATTGGAGATTTGAGATTTGTGGTTGTAAGGTAAAATCTCAAATCGCCCATTCTTTAATTTGAAAGTTGTTTTTTACTGAGTTATATGATATTGGTAGTTCACTGAGGCGATCTCCCTAAATGCCAACACGCTAAATATAGTTAATTAGCATTATCGCCAAAGTATATCTAAGTTTGAATGTAACTTAGCATACAATCCGGCCAAATCCGCCGCTCCTCAGAATTGGTCATTCCACCCCAGCCGCAGCCCCAAAAATTTACCCTAAAATACGACTTAATTAAGTTGTCAATTCCCGTAAAATAACTCAAAATGAAAATAAGAAATAAATTGTAATATTTATATAACTTCTCACCAAAGAATTAACCGCTAAATGAGACCCACCCCTCCTGTGGATCTGCCGCCACCCGGGCCAACCGCAGCAACTCCCCAAGCCTCCAGCCTCAGCCCGCTATTCAACCGCCTGCACCCCAGCCCAGAAACCCTCCTGCTCATCCTCTCCCTAGTCATCGGGGGAGTTACGGGTGCAGGCGTCGTCACATTTCACTACCTCATCCACTTCATCCACAGCCTGATGCTGGAAGACTTCATGGGTGCGATCGCGTCGAAAGGCTCTTGGACGCTAGCCTGCATTCCCACCCTCGGCGGAGTCATCATCGGGCTGATGCGGTGGCGATTTCGGGATTTTGGCCCGAATATGTCTTCCTTAATTGCAGCCACTCGCGGCCTACAAGAACTCTCCCCCCTCAAACCCATCACCAAAATGGTGGCAGCCTCAGTTTCCCTCGGCACCGGCGCCTCCCTCGGCCCGGAAGCCCCCAGCGTGGAAATCGGCGCCAACTTCGGAATGCTGCTGGCTCAAGTCTTACAGCTCTCCCCAGAACGGCAGCGCTTGCTCCTGGGCGCCGGAGCTGCAGCAGGTTTATCTGCCGGGTTTAACTCTCCTATCGCCGGAGTGTTCTTTGCCTTAGAAGTCGTGCTCGGCAGCACCTTCGCCACTTCCTCAGTCAGCGTTGTCTTGCTCTCCGCCGTAGTTTCCGCGCTCATCGCTCAAATCTGCTTGGGAGCTCAGCCGGCCTTTTCTTTGCCGGTTTACGATGTCCGCAGCCCCCTAGAACTGCCTCTGTACATGGGATTGGGACTTTTGGCCAGCGGAGTGTCTCTAGCCTACACAGAAGCAATTCAATTGGCCGATCGCTGTTTTCAAGGAAAAATCCGAGGATTTGCTTGGCTCGGACGACTGCCCCGGCCGCTTCACCCGATCGTCGGCGGGGCCTGCGTCGGCTTAGTCGCCCTGCAATTTCCTCAAATTTTGGGTGTCGGCTACGAAACAGTCCAAGCAATGCTCCAAGATGTTAAATTTTCCTTGCCTTTGCTCCTGCTGCTGCTGTTTGTCAAACTGGCGATGACAGCAATCAGCCTCGGCAGCGGTTTAGTGGGCGGCATCTTCGCTCCGGCGATGTTTTTGGGAGCTTCCCTCGGTTCGGCTTACGGCCTCTTTTTGGAAATGCTGCCGGCAATGACCGATCGAGTCGCCGGTCCTCCCGCCTACGCCATGGTGGGAATGGCCGCCGTCCTCGCCGGCAGCGCCAGAGCGCCGCTGACAGCCATCCTGTTGATGTTTGAATTAACCCGCGATTACCGCATTGTCTTACCTTTGATGGCAGCAGTCGGATTGAGCGTTTGGCTGGTGGAGTGGGTCAACCGCCGATCGACAGCCCACAGCCTCAACCTTCAGCAAATGGGCGTAGACGTGGCTCTCAATACACCGATCAAAGCCAGAGAACAGTTGCAGGATTGGGAAGATGTTCTGGGCGATCGCATCGTCACAGAACTGATTTCTTGCCAACTTCCGATCGACGGCGAACACAGTATCGATCGACCAGAAGCCACCGACGCCCCAGTGTTAGCCCTCGTCAACTCACACTCGTCGGAAAAAGTCAACCCCAATAAAGAATAAAAAACCGCGTGATAGCAGAAACAGACGAAGAACGGGAGAATTTAGAATTCTTCCCTCTTCCCTCTGCGTTCTCTGCGCCCTCTGCGGTTAATTCCTCTTCCTTCAGATTTCAGCTAAAATAACCAAATATTATTAACAATAGGCAGAGAGGGGCTTCGGTGGCAGGAAACGAGGCAACTGCAAAAAACAAAAGTCAAAAAATACCCGGAAAAACCCCCTTGGGTTCCACTCATTACGGCTTGTTAGGGCTGCATCCTTCAGCCTCAGCGATCGAAATTCGGCGATCGTACCGGGAACTGAGCAAACTCTACCATCCCGATACCACCGAGCTGCCGCCCGCAGTCGCCACCGCCAAATTTCAGCAGCTCAACAACGCCTACGCCACCCTCAGCAACCCAGAACGTCGCCTCGCCTACGACATCAAAATAGGCTATTCTCGCCAGAACGTGATTGGGCAACCCCCAGGCTTCACTACTCCGGTTTCGGGATCTGACAAAAAAACTTACAACTCCGCTTACCTAGATCCCACGGATCGACCTCTTTCCCCCGGAGAAATGTTCGCTCTGTTTATCATGGGAGCTAGCTTAATCGGATGTTTGGTACTCGCGATCGCGATCGGCTTAATTCGTGGCAATTAAAGCCTTAAATCCCAAATCCGAAATCCCAAATCCCCAATCCCCAATCCCAAGTCTAAAATCCCCAATCCCCCATCCCCAATCTAAAATCTAAAATCTAAAATCGCATGACTCTTCCTTCCGCTGACACTCCTTTGTACAACCATCCGCTGCCGGAAATCGAGCAGTGGCTAAAAAGCCGCGGCTGCCAGCAAGACCGGCGAGAACTCCACTGCTGGCAGATCGATCGACCTACCTGGAAAGCAGAACTCTCCCTCGATATTGACCAACTCACCATCCGTTACATCGATGCTGGAGCCGACGGCCAAGATATTCACCGAGCCTTCAAATACTCCCTCTCGCGTCAGGACATTGAAGCTGCCGTTTTCTCCGGCCCCTAATTTGATTTGAGATGTGAGATTTGAGATGTGAGATTTGAAATTTGTCCTCCAATCTAAAATGGTTATGTTGAGCAGGACATCAGTGAAATTCGTATTAGATTTTAGATTGGGAATCCAGGTGAGAATCAGGAGCATCAAGCCTGCAAGCATTTACATGGGAGTGCGAGCTTCCCGCTTGCTGTATTGTGCTGTGCGGGACGCTCGCAGGTCGTAAAAACGTTTTTTACCGAAAAAATGGGTTTAAAGCCTCGCCCATAAGCGGGCGAATTTTCTTCCTGCAACCTATCGATCCAGTCTTCAATCAATTGAGTCATGGTCTTGCGCTTTTGTTTGGCAACCCTTCTGAGTTTTTCAAGTCTTTCAGAATCGACTCGTACACTCAATCTCTCTTTCATATTGCTATCCAATGGCTACCCATTTCTGCTATCATGGGAACCATGAAAACCCTGAAGTTTAAGTTCTACAAACACAAGCGGAATAGATACCTCAAGCGCACAATCAACGCTGCTGGAGCAATCTATAACCATTGCATTGCTCTCCACAAGCGGTATTACCGGATGTGGGGCAAGCATTTAAACTGTGCAAAACTTCAGTCTCATGTTGCCAAACTAAGAAAGCGTAATCCATTGTGGCAATCTGTAGGTTCTCAAGCGGTACAAGATATCTGCCAACGCATTGAGAAAGCCTACCAATTGTTTTTTAAGTACAACAAAAAAAAAGTTAGACCACCAGGATTTAAAAAGGTCAAAAAGTACAAATCATTTACCCTAAAAGCCCGTGCAGGGTACAAGTTTTTGGGTGGAAATAGGGTAAAAATAGGGAGTCGAGTTTATCCATTTTGGAAATCCAGAGAGATAGAGGGGACGGTCAAAACACTAACCATAAAACGCACACCATTGGGTGAATTGTTTATGGTTGTGGTTGTTGATGACGATAGTAATCCAGAAATCGAAGTTAAGACAGGTAAAATTGCTGGCTTTGATTTTGGATTGAAGACATTCCTCACCTGCTCAGACGGTGACCAAATCGAATCTCCCCAATTTTTTAAACAGTCACTTAACGCGATAAAAAAGGCGAGTAGGCAGCATTCTAAGAAGTTAAAAGGCTCATCCAACCGCGAACGAGCAAGGAAAAACTTGGTACGCAAGTATGAGGATATTTCTAATCGTCGGCGTGATTGGTTTTGGAAGTTAGCTCATGAGTTAACAGACAAGTTTAATATTCTCTGTTTTGAGACTTTGAACCTCAAAGGGATGCAACGACTTTGGGGGAGGAAGATATCAGATTTAGCCTTGGGCGAGTTTTTGCAAATCCTAGAATGGGTTGCCAAGAAGAAAGGCAAGCAATTGGTATTTGTGGATCAGTGGTATCCATCCACCAAGACTTGTTCGGGTTGTGGACATATCTAGGACTTACGCATTGACAAATCTGCCCAAATATGAAGCAAGTGCTAAAATTACGGAATTCCTTTGGCAGGTAAAGT